>PAAD01000001.1 GCA_002698745.1 Flavobacteriaceae bacterium | reverse complement strand
GAAATCCCAGAAAATGAAATATTATTTAACCCTAATATTTCAGGTCAAAACTAATATTTTGATTCTATAAATATAACCCCGCTTTTGCGGGGTTTTTTATTGTAAATAATAGCAAGTTTATTACTAAATTGCAGATATGAAATATTTACTTATTTTATTGATTTTACCACTAACAACTATTGCACAACGTTCAATATTAAGTGAATGTGGTAATGATATAATAAATCCTCAAAGTAAAATAGAAAAAATATTATTTGAGGACAAAATAAAGAACTCTGAATTTATAAGTAAAGTTAATTCTCGAAATTCATTCAATGATAATTATTATTTGAAAGTCGATAACTCCAATAAACTTAAAGCAAATGACTTAAACTCAAGCGAATTTGAATTAACCAATAATATTTTGGAATTAGATCAAGATTATGTAGTTCCCGTCGTAGTTCACATTCTTCACGACGGTGGTATTGTCGGTACTGGGTTTAATATGAAAGAAAGTATAATTCGAGATGCAATTGAAGGTATGAATAAGGTGTGGGCTAATGATTTTGAAATACCTAATCCGGGAGATGGGATCAGTATGAATATAAAGTTCAAATTAGCTGAAATTGACGAGAATGGCAATACAACAAATGGAATTAATAGGATTGATTTAAGTGATAATCAGGCTTATCTCGATAATGGAATTGGTTCAAGTGGATTGGAGGATTATAATGATGATGCAGAAATTAATTCAATGAGAGAATACGCTTCATGGGATCCAGAAAAATATTATAATATATATGTTGTAAATGCAATTAACGGTAGCAGTTGTGATACCGGTGGTACTTTTGGTTATGCAACATACTCTACTTCACACGGAACTATAAATGATGGTGTAGTAATAATTAGTTGTCTTTTTGGAAACCCGTATTATTACACAACACTTGAACATGAGTTGGGTCACGGATTTAGTCTGCCGCATACATTTAATGGCGACTTAAGAATTGAAGATGGTATTCAAGTATATGGGTGTGGAGATGATGGAATTGAAGATACAGCCAAACATACTAGAAGCACCGCTGGAGCTCAAGTACCTTGTAATAGTACTGAAATTAATTTTTGCGATCCAACTTTTAATAAAGTAATGTCACCCACAAAAACGGGTACAGGTACAGAACAAGATATTGTTAAAAATATAATGAATTATGGATCTTGTAGAAATGAGTTTACATTTGGCCAACAAAAGCTTGCTAATTCAGCATTATTATTGAATAGAACATCATATATAAACTCAACAGCATTAAACTCATCTTCAGATTTTTTAAAACCTGATGTTTCATTTTCTGAAAATCAGGAACAAACTGGAGGGACAATTTCATGGGTAAATTATGGAGATGTGAAATCTAATACAATTTATCTTTACAGTGCACAAGGTAGTTTTATTAATGGAGGATCAACAACTACAGCAAATCAGATTAATCTTGATTATATAGACCAAGGTATGAAACATAATTTGCTGGTTTCTTCTAACTATGACAATGATATAAAGCGAATAGAGGAAAAAGTTATAAACTCTAAAATTGTGAGAGAATATTTTGATGATTTTGAAGATATTTCAAAAATTGGTGATTGGATTGTTTTAAATGGAGGAGATCAGAGTTCATGGAGACTTCGAACTAACCTTACAAGTGGAGAAACAATTGAAGGAGCATGGCATATTTTATATAACGCCACAACAGCTCATGACGATTACTTAATTTCACCAATTATTGAAGTAAAAGACGGAATAACAGATGGAATATCATTCAATGCTAAAAATGAAAGCATGACATGGATGGAAGATATTGATTTATACGTAATTGATGAAAATTACCAAATTATCCTGGGTACCTTACAGGAAAATATTACACCACCTGAAGAGTATTTAAACTATAAATTTGATTTAAGTGAATATGAAGGTCAAAATATCAGAATTGGATTTCACTCAACAACACTTGATCAATATATTTTTTATATGGATGATTTTAAAGTAGGTAACTACAATACGCTATCACTTAATAAAATAATAAATGATGAGATAACTATTTATCCAAATCCTGTGAATTCTATTTTAAAAATAGATGGAGAATTTACAAATGCGAAAATTTATGATCTCAAGGGAAAACTAATTATGGAATCGAGTGAGAGTGTTATTGATGTTTCACAACTTCCAAAATCAATTTATATTATTAAGGTAATTGCCAATGAAGAATCAGTAGTTAAGACACTTAAACTAATCAAGGAATAATATAGGGCTTCCGGATTTTTTTATTGTTAATTTGAAGAAATAAATAACCTATTTTATTTTCTACATGATTAATAACCCTTTTTAATGCACAATAAAATCTTATTTGGAATTAACTCAGTCAGGGAAGCTATTCAAGACCCCTCAATAGTTCAAAAAGTATTAATTCAAAACAAAATAATTAACCCTGCAGCTACACATCTCAAGGAACAGATAATGCGTTCTGGTATTTCTTATTCGTTTGTTCCCGAACAGAAACTATACAAACATACCAAAGGGAATCATCAAGGATTTGTAGCGCTCATTGGACAAATTCAATTTACTGAGCTAGAGAGTATAATTGATCCTGCAAAACAACAACTGTTTTTATTACTAGATGGGATTACGGATGTACGAAACTTCGGAGCCATTATCCGCTCTGCAGTGGGTCTAGGCGCAAGCGGTATCGTTATTGGTCAAAATGGAAGTGCACCACTTAATGATATTGCAATCCAAGCTTCTGCTGGAGGTGCATTTCACATTCCCATTATTCGTGTAAGGCATCTTAAAGATGCAATGTACTTGCTACAGTCTCATGAAATAGCAATTATTGGTTGTACAGAGAAGGCATCATCATTTGTTTCAGACATAAACCTTAAACGTTCGATGGGTATAGTAATGGGAAATGAAAACAAAGGCATCAGTAAAGGCATACTAAATCTCTGTGATGAGCAGATAAAAATACCTATAAAAGACGTGTTAGATTCTTACAACGTTTCTGTTGCAGCTTCACTTATACTGTACGAATATCAGAGACAAAACAACTAAAGTAAAAAAGTCAACTCAACTAGCTGTTCAATTTCTTTGTAGTGAGTTGGATTTATTTGCCTCAATGGCTTAAAATGAACGGCATGCATCCCAACTTTTAAAGCACCCTCAACATCAGCCTCTAAGTTATCGCCTATCATAACAGCTTCAGAGGGGTTAACACCTCCGACTTTTAGAGCATGATTAAAAATTTCAGGGTCAGGCTTTTTCTTACCTATTGAAGAAGAATCAGTAACCGTTTCAAAATAAGGCAACAGTCCTGAATTTTTCATTTTTAAATGCTGAACATCCTTAAATCCATTAGTAATCATATGCAAAGCATAGTGAGGCTTTAGTGCCTGCAGTATGGAAATAGCTCCTGGAAACAGGGTGTTATATTGAGGAAGTGTTTGAATATATGCATCTGACATATTAAAAATTAAGGAGTCAGAGGCTTTGTAATTCATCTGGTCAAAAACAGTCTTTAGGCGTTCATAGCGCAACTTTTCTTTGTCAATTTTGCCTTCTCGATACAAACGCCAGTAGGCCACATTATTTGGTACGTAAACTTCCAAGAATGCGTCTAGTTTAAGCTCTATTTTATAATGCTTAAAAAGCGCTTTAAAGGCCAATGCAGAGTTTTTTTCAAAATCCCAAAGAGTATGGTCCAAATCAAAATACAAAGCCTTGATAGTAGATTTATTCATGAATCAACAATTTTTTTAGTGTAGCTAAAAATGTGGCGTTTTTTGAACGATTATTAAAAGTTTCGTTAGTAAGTGAGACCAACATAGGCGCATTAAGTTTTTTTAAGCGTGATTTATACACAATAAAAAGCTGACGCATTTTTCTAGCATATTGCTGTGCACGTATATTTGATTCGCTTAAACAAATCGGATGAATGGTCAATGGGGTTTCCTGTTCCTCCCCCAAATCAAAGAATCTAAATGGATGAGCAGTGCTCGCACGAAAACCAGAGATATCAGAGTATTGCATAGAATAATCATGTTTGATCCCTAATGAAGCATAGGCACGATAAGTATCTGGAAATCGCAAAACCAATTTATGCTGTCGAATGGCTTTAATGGGCCTGTGTATTAATCCTGAAAAACGATCAATATCTTGTTTAAGTTGCTGCTTTTTTTGGGTAGACTCAAACGAAGCAAGAGGCGCAGTAGGTGCATAATCAGATAAACTTTTGAGATCTTGTTGGTGTTTTTTACTAAATACACTTAAGCTTTTATCGTGAACGCCGAGGGTTGCATAAAGGGCGAAAAAACGAAATGATACCGTGGTTGAACGAAAGGCTTCCATTTGTTCAATTAATCCAACAAGTGGGTCCTCGCGAAAGCGCAATACTACCATCAATCGATCAAAAGTCGTGGCAAACTTTAAACTTCCTAAATCATAAAGTCCCTCAAAGAAAGATCGAAAAAGAGTTTTATACTTGTATGCATATAACTGTGGGATTTCAACCACCAACTCAGCAGTATTTATCTGTTGCGAAAAAGAAGGTAATTCAAAAAAATTTGTCCATACGGCTACAAAGCGATTAAACCACATATCAATCAGCGGTAAATCCAAAAAATTATACTTAAAGGCCAAGGACTGTTCGGATTTAAATCCACCCAAATCATCAGTAGTATAGGGCATATATTCCTCATACCTTGACATCAAGTAAAAAGATGCAGCAAAAAAATCAAATGGAAATTGACTTTTTTCAGATGTGGCAAAAAATGCGGGCATGCCCTCCCATTCAAAGACGGAAATATCTACTGGGTTAATACCTTGCTCTATAAGTAAACCATTGGCTGCCACAAAAAACTCATTGCCCAATGGAACATCGCCATAAGACATCTTTGGACCACTGTGTGCTACAAAAGTACTCACATCAGAAGTAAACGAAACTTCCTGGCCTAATCTGTGATAAAAAAAATGCCTGAAAACATAAATGATTCGAGGCTTAACTATGGACGTATGGATCAATATCATGGTTCAATTACTTAAAATTGTTTTGAATCCACCTTGTCAGTAAGTCATATGTCAAGAGGTTTTCCTCCATCTCCTCATTCACATAAATAACAGAAGTTAGCTTATTGATGTAGTGTCGTGCAAAAGACTTTGGGTAGCGATCTCCCCCATTTAAATGAGCAATATAGTGCTCAAAGAAACACAGCGCCTTGGTAACATCCTTTTGCAAATAAAAACTTAATACTCCCATAACGTAATAGGCATCATTAGAAACTTCTGGTGAGCTGCATACATCCACCTCATTAACAGCGTTTAGATAGGCAACTAATGCTTCTTTATTTTTTTTGGTCGTTCTGTAATAATAACCTGCCGCCAAAAAGCCCTCTATGGTAGATAAGGATTGAATCGCATTTAGTGCCCAATTAGCTTTTTTATTACTCCCGCCTAACACCCATGGCAATTCGGTATACAATTCCAATAAAACCAGTTGGATTGTAAGCGAGTCTGGTTCTATAATTGCAGCACGCTCGAAAGCTGTTTTCATAGCTCTTACATATGACAATGATTTTACTTGTGAAACTTCTGAAGCTAAAATTCCAGAAACGCCTCCAAGCATAAATTGATAATCATAGTTATCTGGGGCTTTCTTTGCAAGGGAAGCTAAAATATCAAAAGATTGTTCATATGCCCGTGTGCTGATATACAAAAGGGCGAGTTCCTCCTGCTCTTCATGTGTTTTAGATTCAATAGAATCAAGCGTTATGATGCGTGATTGTTGCTCGGGGGTAATTAAAACTGGCTCAAAAAGAGTGACAGGAATGCGTTGCCCATAGGAAAAACTTACACAAAAAATGATGAGGATTAATCTTTTAGCAACTGCCATAATTTATCTTTCAATACTAATAAACCCTGTTGTGAAACGGACGAAAACAAAACAAAAGGTGTTTGGTCAAAAGCAACCTTACATTCATCTTCAATAGCTGTATACAGCTCTTTATCTAAAATATCAGATTTTGAGATACCAATCATAAAATTCTTATCCAATAACTCAGGACTATATCGTGTCAATTCACTTTTTAAAATAGTAAATTGTTTTAAAATATCATCTGCATCAGCTGGAATAATATAAAGCAATACACTATTACGTTCAATATGTCGTAAAAAATAATGCCCCAATCCTTTTCCTTCAGCAGCTCCTTCAATAATACCAGGAATATCAGCCATTACAAAAGAAGTATAATTATAATTTTCTACAATACCTAAGTTAGGTTTTAGCGTTGTGAAGGGATAATCAGCAATTTTAGGCTTAGCAGAAGTCAAGGTTGCAAGCAACGAAGATTTACCTGCATTAGGAAAACCTACCAAACCTACATCGGCAAGCACCTTCAGTTCTAGCGTAATGTCACGATCAGTACCTTCTTTCCCAGGCTGTGCATAGCGCGGTGCTTGATTGGTGGAGCTTTTAAAATGCCAATTGCCACGTCCGCCTATACCGCCTGGCACAACGATCACATCTGATTCAGAAGTAATTTCGGCAATTTGCTCACCCGTTTTGTTGTCATGAATAATGGTTCCCAAAGGAACTGGTATAATCAAGTCTGTTCCATCTGCTCCTGTACTCCTGCTCTTGCTCCCATGTCCTCCGTGATCTGCCTTAAAATGACGTTTATACCTAAATTTAATAAGCGTCCATAGGGTTTTGTCACCACGAATAATTATGTGTCCGCCACGTCCACCGTCTCCACCATCTGGGCCACCCTTGGTGATGTATTTTTCTCTGTGAAAGTGCGTAGAGCCCTTTCCTCCGTTTCCAGATTTGACATATATTTTAACATAATCTACAAAGTTACCTTCTGTCATTTCAGTTGATCAACAATACTTGTTAGGTCTTCAGCTATCTCCTCAATAGGTCTTGAACCATCTATGGTATGAAACTTTTCTTGAGCCATATAATATGCTGTTAGCAGAGCTGTTTTTGCATTGTACTCAGCAAAGCGATTTCGAATCTTTTCTTCGTCTTGATCATCTATGCGTCCACTGTCTTTACCACGAGATAATAAACGGGAAACCAATATATCATCGTCAACGTCTAGTGCCAAAGTAGCAGATATGGACATATGCTTTTTAGACAAAAATCCGTCAAGGGCTTCTGCCTGTGAAATAGTTCTGGGAAAACCATCAAAAATAAAACCAGCAGCATCAGGTTTCTTGTCAACTTCACTCTCAAGCATTTGGATAGTAACCTCATCTGGTACCAAATCACCATTGTCCATAAATTGCTTAGCCATAATGCCAAGGGGCGTCTGGTTTTTAATATTGTATCTAAATAAATTTCCTGTAGAGATGTGAATCAAATTAAAATGATCTCTCAAAAAAACAGCTTGAGTTCCTTTTCCTGCTCCAGGTTTGCCAAACAAAATAATGTTCTTCATTGTTGTTATTTCCGTACAAAGATATTGTATTTTAAGCAGGGGGACTATAGATGTACAACATGACGGAATATCCTTACCTTTGTGGTGATAATGCAAAAGTATATATCTTCAAATTTATCCGTAGGCATCTTAGGAGGCGGCCAGCTAGGTAAAATGCTTACCGATGTTGCGCGTAAATGGGATATCCGCACCCATATTCTAGATTCCAACGCTGGGGCACCAGCAAAAAATAGCTGTTATAGATTTGTTCAAGGCGACTTAATGGACTATGAAACAGTCTTAAACTTCGGTAAAGAAGTTAACGTACTTACAATTGAAATTGAGCATGTTAACATTGATGCCCTATATGAATTGGAGAATGCTGGTGTTTTGGTTTATCCTAAACCCACAACACTTGACATAATTCAAAATAAACAAACACAAAAAGCATTTTTTGAAGAACAAAAACTACCAACCGCACCTTTTATTTCTTGCGAAAACAAAAAAGAACTGCTGGCGCATGTTTCAAACAGCAACTTCAACTTTCCCTTCATTTGGAAAACTGCGCGCTTTGGCTATGACGGTTTTGGTGTAAAAAAAATTATGGATAAAGCGGCTGTTGAAGCTTTGCCTGATAAACCATGTATCGTCGAGACACTAGTTCCAATCAAGCAAGAAATAGCCATTATCGCAGCCCGAAATCCTGATGGTGAAATTGAACTTTACCCACCTGTTCAGATGACTTTTCATCCTGAAGCTAATCAAGTAGAGTATGTCTACTTCCCAGCAGATATAAGCAATGAAATTACCAAAAAGGCTCACGACATTACCCACAATTTGGTGAGTGCTTGGGAGCATATTGGTTTATTGGCAGTTGAGTTTTTTGTTGATCAAAAAAATAACTTACTTGTAAATGAAGTAGCACCACGACCTCACAACAGCGGTCACCTGACCATTGAAGGTGCCTATACTTCACAATTTGAACAGCACATACGCGCAATACTTAACTCGCCGCTTGGTAAAACAAGCTTTCATGAGCCAACTATAATGGCCAATGTGGTTGGCCCACCAAAACTGAATGGACCGTTTGTGTATCATGGAATAAATTATATACTAAATACACCAAAAGCTGCGCTACACATCTATGGAAAGGAAACAACCAAACCACAACGAAAAATGGGGCATATTACGCTTTCAGGTGCTGATTTGGATGTTATTTTTAAACAAATTAAAGACTTAAAAGCAAAACTTAAACTTAAAGCGAATTAACATGAAAGTAGCCGTTATCATGGGAAGCAAAAGCGACCTACCCGTAATGCAAGATGCAATTGACACCTTGGCACTTTTTGAAATCGAAACCCATGTTGATATAGTATCTGCGCACAGAACTATTGACAAAATGATGTCCTTTGGAAAATCTGCACATAAAAATGGTATTGACGTAATCATTGCTGGAGCAGGCGGAGCAGCCCACCTTCCAGGAATGGTGGCTTCAATTAGTCCATTGCCCGTAATTGGTGTGTCCGTTAAATCTTCAAATTCAATCGACGGATGGGATTCTATATTATCTATACTTCAAATGCCAGGTGGCGTACCTGTTGCTACTGTCGCATTAAACGGCGCAAAAAATGCAGCGTTATTAGCATGTCAAATTCTGGGCGTGAAAAATTTAAACTTACGTGAGGCCATGATTGCATATAAAATATCATTAGGTGAGAAAGTACATCAAAGCGCTAAGGATATTAAAAATAAGTAAGTGCCATAAAGCTTAAACCCAACCACAACACAGGAATTGCCTCAACCAATAATGAAGTGATATATTTTTGTCGATCTGTTTTTACTTTAAAAATAAGTATTGCAAGCATAACCAGCATTGCAATTTCAACCCCAGCAAGCATAATTGAATTTGAAGTCATTAAAGCCAAAACGGTAGCTGACAAAATCAAAGCATAGGACAGCAGCTTAACAGCCCTAATACCTAAAACTTGTGGTAATGTTTTTAAGGTTGGGGCATCTCGTACAAGGTCGTGAATTTCGAGTGGAACAATCATTACCAATATCCAGATTATAGCTTTTGTGGCAACCAAAGCAAAATGAAATGTAATCAAGTTGTATAAACCTAAAGTGGCAAGGGTAGACCAGCAAAAGGCAACAATAAATATCTTAAGTGTAGGAATATAGCGTAACCCATAATGGGCACCGAAAGGGAGTGCGTATAAAATTGTTATCATCCCTACGAAAACAAAAATCAACCACACGGTTGTAGTCTGCGTAACAAGACCATAAAAACCAATTACTAGTGCACTGAGTAGCGTGATGGCTTGGGGCAACTTAATCCATCGTTTTTCCACCAATGCAGGCACAATGAAATGAAAATATTGATATCCAAACCAGCCGAATCCAAAAATGGCGCATTGTAATGATATGGTTAAATCAAATCCTTGTTGCATGGCAAACACACAGCAAAAAGCCCATAGCGACAAGGCTACATGCAAGCTAGATTTAATATAGGAACGAAGGTTGATATACTTCATAAACAAATACAAAACTACCAAATGTGTTAATAAGGTAGCCGTTTATGGTTAACAACTTTAGGCAGAAATGATTAGGTTTCGTTTTTTTGATTTTAATCAAAAATTTACCTTTGAAAGGGTATAAAAACTGGTGTTTATGGATACGCAAAACTTTGCACTTCGCCACTTGGGTCCAAACGAGAAGGAGTTGGACAAAATGCTTTCACTTATCGAAGCATCATCTCTTGAAGAATTGGTTACTCAAACTGTTCCTGAAGCCATTAGGCTCCATAAGCCCCTTGCACTTCCAGAAGCCATGAGCGAACATAGCTTTTCAAAACACATTGCTGCCTTAGGGAAACACAACAAGGTATTTACCTCCTTTATTGGATTGGGATATCACGAGGCCATATTACCGGGTGTAATCCAACGAAACATATTGGAAAACCCAGGTTGGTATACAGCATACACCCCTTACCAGGCGGAAATCGCCCAAGGCCGTATGGAAGCGTTGCTCAACTTCCAAACCATGGTTGTGGAACTCACAGGAATGGAACTTGCTAATGCTTCTCTTTTGGATGAATCGACAGCTGCAGCAGAAGCGATGAGCCTACTGTTTGGTCAGCGCACAAGAACACAGAAAAAAGAACATGCAAAACTGTTTTTTGTAGATGAAAATACATTTCCACAAACCAAATCTGTGCTAGAAACAAGAGCAATTCCCGTAGGTATTAAACTTATTTATGGCAGTTGTGATGATTTTATACCCACAGCCGAATATTTTGGCGCCTTGGTACAGTACCCAGGTGCTAATGGCGATATACCAAACCTTAAAGCTTTTATTGACAACGCTGCCCAAGCAGAAGTAAAGACCGCTGTTGCTGCAGACCTCATGAGTTTGGTGCTTTTGGAAGCGCCAGGAACTTTGGGTGCTGATGTTGTAGTGGGAAGTAGTCAACGCTTTGGTGTCCCACTTGGATACGGAGGACCACACGCAGCATTTTTTGCAACTAAAACTGCCTACAAACGCAGTGTACCGGGGAGAATTATTGGCGTTACACAAGATCAGTCTGGTAATAGGGCTTTACGTATGGCCTTGCAAACACGCGAACAGCACATCAAAAGAGATAGGGCTACATCTAATATTTGTACTGCACAAGTACTCTTGGCTGTTATTGCAGGAATGTATGCTGTATACCACGGCCCAGAAGGATTAAAATCAATTGCGACACGCATCCACCGTCATGCTTGCCAACTTAACCAAGTGCTGGAACAATTAGGTATAACTCAAAAAAACAAAGCTTTCTTTGACACACTTCACATTGAAGCGCCTGCCAATGAAATACTGCACTTGGCAGCTGCAAAAGCAATCAATCTGCGTCAAATTAACGACGGTGAATTAAGCATCACCTTCCATGAAGCGACAGAAGACCACCACATTCAAACTTTGATTGATATACTAGCCGAGGTAACAAAACAATCCGCTGATGACGTCAATTTAGTTGAAATGGACTGCCTAGCTGTTTCGTATAAACGAACAACCTCATTTTTAACCAATAAAGTATTTCATACTTACCATGCCGAAACCAGCATGATGCGTTATATCAAATCCCTTGAGCGTAAAGACTTGGCACTAAATCATTCCATGATTGCACTGGGTTCATGTACCATGAAGCTTAATGCAGCTACGGAAATGTTCGCCTTGAGCGATCCACAGTGGAACAATATGCATCCTTTTGCACCCATTGACCAAGCGGCTGGTTATACGCGCGTATTGCATGATCTAGCTGACTACCTAACAGAAATCACAGGTTTCGGCGGCACCTCTTTGCAGCCTAATTCTGGCGCACAAGGTGAATTTGCAGGACTGATGGTCATCAGAGCTTATCACCTTGCCAACGAGGATGCAAATCGTAACATCTGTCTTATTCCGGCTTCTGCACATGGCACCAACCCAGCCTCTGCAGTAATGGCGGGTATGCAAGTCATTTTAGTTGGGACTGACGAAAAAGGCAATATCGACCTCAACGACTTAAAAGCTAAAGCCGATGAGCATGCCAATAATTTGGCAGCTTTAATGATAACCTATCCTTCAACGCATGGTGTTTTTGAATCAGCTATTAAGGAAATAACCGCTTACATCCATAGCAAAGGAGGACAAATATATATGGATGGTGCAAATATGAATGCGCAGGTTGGATTAACCAATCCTGCTGTTATTGGCGCAGACGTTTGTCATTTGAACCTACACAAAACTTTTGCCATCCCACATGGCGGTGGTGGCCCTGGAGTAGGTCCAATATGTGTTGCTCAGCACTTGGTCTCATTTTTGCCAAATCACGCCATAGTTCCAACAAATAGCAAAGAAGGAATCCAGGCAATATCTGCAGCGCCATATGGCTCAGCTCTTGCTTGTTTAATCTCTTATGCCTACATACGCTTACTGGGCGCAGCAGGGCTAAAGAAAGCCACAGAAGTAGCCATATTAAATGCCAATTACATTAAGGAACGCATTGCCAAACACTACCCTGTTTTGTATAGCGGCGACAACAACCGAGCAGCACATGAGTTTATCATTGACTGTCGTTCTTTTAAAGATAAAGGAATCGAAGTAATTGATATTGCTAAACGTTTGATCGATTATGGTTTTCATGCTCCGACGGTATCGTTCCCAGTTTCAGGCACCATGATGATTGAACCCACTGAAAGTGAGAATTTGGCAGAATTAGATCGTTTTTGTGAAGCATTTATTTCTATTCGCTATGAAATTGAGGCTAGCACAAAAGAACAAACCAACAACTTATTGCGCAATGCACCTCATACCTTGACGCAGTTGACAGCGCACGAGTGGTTACTGCCCTATACGAGAGAAGAAGCAGCATATCCATTGCAGTTTGTACGTGAAAAAAAGTTTTGGCCAAGCGTTCAACGCGTCGACGAAGCTTATGGGGACAGAAACCTCATGTGTACTTGTGCGCCCATTGAAATGTATGAACAAAAACAGGTTACGGAAATTCAATAATTTGTGGTTGGGTGCATTTATAAACACATCTTTTTTCATGTAACCGTGTAGATTTCTATATTTGAACATCAGAATACGACCACTACCTTAACTAAATATGGGAATTCACATCACAGGCGTTGGAAGTTATATACCTTCACACAAAGAAAAAAATCAAGATTTTTTAGCACATACATTTTTAGACGATAGCGGCAAACCGTTTGGTGCTGATAATGGAGATATTATTGAAAAATTTAAGGCTATAACAGGAATTGAAGAACGCCGTTATGCCAAATCACACCAAACCGCATCTGACCTTGCTTTTTTAGCTGCTGAAAAGGCCATTGAAGACGCATCACTTGACCCTGAAACCTTGGACTACATAATTGTAGCTCATAATTTTGGCGACATTCAACACGGTTGCATACAAACTGATATGTTACCCTCCTTGGCCACAAGAGTAAAATATAACCTCCAGATAAAAAACCCCAATTGTGTTGCCTATGATTTGATTTTTGGTTGCCCAGGCTGGGTTGAAGGTGTAATTCAAGCAAAAGCATTTATAAAATCACGAATGGCTAAACGCTGCCTGGTCATCGGCGCAGATACTTTGTCGCGAATTGCCGATCAATACGACAGAGATGCCATGATTTTTGCTGATGGTGCCGGAGCTACTATCATTGAAGAAACCGAAGAAGCCGGTGGCTTATTGAGTCATAGCTCACAAACCTATAGCACGGAAGAAGCATTTTACCTCTTTTCTGGAAAGTCAAACGACCCAACTGCTAATCCTGAAGATAAGTACATTAAAATGCAAGGTAGAAAAGTTTATGAATTTGCCATTAGCTACGTTCCTCAAGCCATGAAAAACTGCTTTGACCAAAGCGGAGAAGAACTTGGTGCTTTAAAGAAAATTTTTCTACATCAAGCTAATGAAAAAATGGACGAAGCCATCGTTAAAAGGTTTTACCGTCTTTTTCGTAAACCCACACCTGCTAACATACTGCCCATCAGTATACATAAATTAGGTAACAGTTCGGTTGCAACTGTCCCTACACTTTTGGATTTGGTAAAGAGAAATGCTCTTGAAGGTCATCAAATAAATAATGGGGATGTTGTGCTTTTCGCAAGTGTGGGAGCTGGAATGAATATCAATGCCTTTACATATAAGTTTTAAAAATGTTCTTCAGATTTTTAAAATTGATTATTTTAAAAATTTATCTCCTGAAGTAAAATCTTTTAAGATTATAGCTTTATCATACTCATCCCCTAAGGCTGTGTAGGCAATATAAGTTAGTTTATCATTATTAACTGAAATTACTTGAAAAAATTGAGTTTCTTCCTTTAATATATCAACTGCATAGCCATCTGATTTATAACCATTAATTTTTTGAATATCTGCTTTATATTGTTTGGGGCCACTTACAGATGTGATGTATAATGTGTTTATTTTCCCACTTTTATCCAAATCTGTTGTCATTATTGGAACATGCCCTCTTGCATATAAATGATCATGGCCATTTAAAACCAAATCAACTCCATATTTATCAAATAGTGGTTTCCAATATTTTCTAGCATATTCAAAATCACGCCCCTTAGCCGGAGAAAAAACTGAGTGATGGGATGTTACAATTTTCCATCTAGCATCACTATTACCAAGTTTATCTTTGATGTATTCAGTTTGTTCGTCAAGATTATCTGTGGAATTTAATACGAGTATTAAAACATCTTGATAATTAACTGTATATACTGTTTCATGAAGTTTATTACTTAAATTTTCTTCAATTGGAAGTGTAAATTGTGGTCTCCACTGTATAGATAGTTTGCGTGGACTTGATTTTGTTGTTTTCTGGAATTCATGGTTACCAACAACCGGAATAGCAGTCCATTGACTATGTATAAATCCTCCTGCTTTAAACCATTGTGCCCACTCATAATCCCTGTGAGCTGAATCAACTAAGTCTCCAGCATGAATTACAAATGACGCATTTGGTGCTGTTTGATATGCCTTTCTTATAACTCGTGACCAATGATTAAGTATATCATTTTGAGCATCACCAAAATATACAAATTGAAAAGGACTATATTCACGTTTAGCTGTTTTAAATTGAATCCATTCTGACCAATTTTCCCCATTACCAACTCTGTAAACATAAATTGAATTTGGATTTAATCCATCAAAAACAACACTATGATAATTAACAATAAGTGATTTATTAGACTTGTAAATTCCCAAATCAAATTCTTCAATTGAGGCACTTAATGTTATTAAGTTGTTTGTAAAATTAGAATTTGCTGAGGCAAGTGCTATTTGTGCAAATGATTTTTTAACGGATGAGTCCGTTCTCCATGTTACTGCTCTTCTAGACGATGGGTCTCCATTGAAGTTTAAAATAATTCTATCCGGATCTTTACTGGGGATCTCCCAATGATGTAAATCAAAATTATGTAGTTTATGGCTTAATGTATCATTTTGAATATAATTTGACTCAGAAGTGTCTATAAAAGGATTGCTTATGCTCACTAACGATTGAGATGAAGACATTAAAGGAAAAGTTATCAATATGAAATATTGGGCAAAAAGTAGATTTTGAATTCTCATAATTTAATTATAACAAATATATTTTTAATTAAATAAGCTCAATATTAAATGACATTATTTGTTTAAATTCGTTTAAGTGAAATTACTGCATCACATTGGTGAATATCTATTAATGCTTCGGTTGGTTTTTGTTAAGCCAACCAAGGCAAAAGTCATGCAAAAACTTATTTTTAAAGATATAAAAGATCTTATTATTGGGTCCTTAGGAATAGTTGCTTTTCTATCCTTTTTTGTTGGAGGTGTTGTAGCTATACAAACGGCACTAAATATTGAGAACCCACTTATTCCTAAAAATTTGGTTGGATTCGCTACCCGTCAGTCGGTTATACTTGAGTTTGCCCCAACATTTATGAGTATTATCCTTGCGGGAAAGGTAGGCTCTTTTATTACATCTAGTATAGGTACCATGCGCGTAACGGAACAAATTGATGCATTAGAAGTAATGGGTATTAACTCAGTAAACTACTTAGTATTTCCAAAAATAATTTCAATGCTTTTACTTCCAATAGTAATAAATTTTTCGATGTTTCTTGGTATTCTAGGTGGTTATGTTGCTACTATTTATGGAGGGTTTTCGAGTGGCGCTGATTTTATCGATGGTATACAGCTAGATTTTAAGCCTTACCATGTAGTATACGCTTTCATAAAAACTTTGGTTTTTGCCATGATTTTGGCCACTATTCCATCTTACCACGGTTATTATATGAAAGGTGGTGCACTAGAAGTTGGAAAAGCAGCTACGGTAGCCTTTGTATGGACATCGGTGGTTATTATTGTACTGAATTATTTCATTACTCAAATGTTGTTGGCTTAATGATAATACTAAATAACATAACAAAGTCGTTTGAAGGCTTGCAAGTTCTAAAAGGGATTAGCATCACTTTTGAGCCTGGAAAAACCAATCTTATCATTGGCCAAAGTGGTTCAGGAAAAACGGTACTATTAAAATGTCTTTTGGGTTTATATCAAATAGATGGTGGTAAAATGCACTTCAATAATCAAGCTTTTGGCGATATGAACGATCAGGATAGGCGAACATTACGCAGAGAAATGGGTATGGTTTTTCAAGGAAGTGCTCTCTTTGACTCCATGTCCGTTTTGGAAAATGTCATGTTTCCGATGCAAATGCTAACCAAGAAAAGTGAATCAGAAATTAAACGAGCTGCTGAAGAAGTTATAGAGCGTGTAAATCTTGAAAATGCTAACAACAAACTTCCAGCAGAGCTTTCCGGAGGCATGCAAAAACGCGTTGCCATTGCGCGCGCGGTGGTAATGAAACCAAAATACCTTTTTTGTGATGAGCCCAACTCAGGGCTAGACCCCAAAACGGCAATCGTTATTGACAACCTTATTAGAGAAATTACCCAAGAAAACAACATCACTACAGTCATCAATTCTCACGACATGAACTCTGTTATGGAAATTGGAGATACCATTTTGTTTTTAAAAGATGGCGTAAAGGCTTGGGAAGGTAGTAAGGAACAAATATTCAACTCCGATAATGAGGCTGTTAACGATTTTGTGTATTCTTCGAATCTGATGAAGAAAATAAAACAAGCGCATGTCTAAATCACTCCTTTTCTTTAGTAAACACGATTAACTTTACATTTTCAAGCTTGTCATAATTAGCTAACTTCTGTTCTAACACACGCATCGTAGTGGTGTCAATTTGAACAAGTCCTAATGGATTTAAAAGCAGTTGGCTGTCCGATTTTCTATTGTAACGAATTGCAGCAGATGATACTAGATAATCGCCATAAGGTAATATTGACACATGAGTATTCAGATAGGCATTTGCTTGTTTTCTAAAAGTATTTTCGCCCAATGCATTGACAAAAGTAACGCCAGCGGGAATCATGACCAACAAAGCAAAAAAGCTTACCAAACGAACGACAAATCGCCGTCTTTTGGAATCGGCATAATGAATCATGGGAAAGCGTAATAGTTTTACAACTACAAAAGAAGCGAAAGCTATAAATGTAGCATTGATAAAAAATAGATATAGCGCACCGAGTGCATAACCCACATTACCAACTGCTATGCCATAGCCAATGGTACACAAGGGCGGCATAAGCGCAGTAGCAATGGCTACACCAAAAATAACAGATGCTATTGCTTCCTTTTTGGTACGTGCAATAGCCAATGCGGCACCCCCGAAAAAGGCGATAAATACATCTCTTATATCTGGCTGGGTACGTGCCAAAAGTTCAGATGATTCTTGCTGTAGCGGAAAAAACAAGAAAAAGATGGTGGCTGTAAAGGCGCTAAGCGATACCATAATGACAAAATTTTGTGTGGCCGATTTGATCATATCCAAATCATTGATAGCCAATCCAACACCCAAACCTAGTACGGGCCCCATAAGTGGCGCTATTAGCATGGCGCCTATAACAACTGCAGTAGCGTCTGTATTCAATCCTATACAAGCAATAAAAATTGAGCATATCAATACCCAGGCAGTGGCACCCCTAAAAGGAATGTCCTGACGTACGGCCTCTAATGTTGTGGCATAGTCTGTTGCCTTACTTATGTCAAAAAGCTGGCGCAAATAAACAAGGTAAAACCTCAAACCCTGCTTTTTTATTGCATCTTGAGGTTTATCAGAAAAATCAAATTTAGTCTCCATTATATTGGACTTACTTCAACAAAAGGTGGAAACAGGTATTGCTTCTTTGTTTTGACACATGTACAAACAAATCGGGTTTTGCGCTTAGCGTCTTTACTGAAAACACGTCCTTTTTGCGTGTTAAAAAGTGTACCCTGCTCCAATTCAAAAATACATTTTTTATTATTGGGTGGGTCAAATTTCCGAAGTGCCATCATAAGGTTGGCGTCAGTAGCAAAAGTTGCTTTTGCATTTTGTATGTGTTTTTTAAGTGGTTTTAATAAGGAATCTGGGAAGATTTCTCCCTCCAAAAAAGGTTCTACCATTTTTTGAAATGTTAATTTCCACTCCTTTCCGTGAGGTTTTTTTCTAAACACATAAGAGATGAAAACCTTGTAGTGTGCCCACTCGTGCAAGAAGGTAAGCAAAAACCGATATGGGTTTTCCATAGCATTAATCGTTATAGACACATGACCTTTGGAATGTACCCTAAAATCGCCATGCTTAGTCTTACGGTTGCGAACAACATGTATTACAACTTTGTGCCCATCCACAAGTGCAGCACATTTTACAATGGCTGAATCAGGCAAAAATGAATAAAAGTCAGAGGACATTAGGGTGTTGTATTCGATACAGGCAACACCTTTCCATTATAGAAAAGCTGTCCGTCTAGTGCAAATTTGGCGATATAATCTGCCATATTAGCTGCGGTCATGGGCACTTCAAGATCAGGAAAGGCTTCGGTAAGCATTTCTGTTTGTACAGCACCAAGTGCCAGAGCATTTACGGTAGGGCCTGATTCTTTAAATTCTTCGGCTAATAACTCAGTGAGTATGGAAACAGCTCCTTTGCTGCTGCTGTAAGCAGCCAAACCTGGGAATTTTAATGTGCCGCCAATTCCTCCCATACTGCTGATGTTTACCACATGACCACCTGGCTGTAGCTTTTTGAGTAAAGCACGAGTAATGTTGGCAAGACCAAAGACGTTGACCCTAAACACCGTTTCAAAATCGGACTGTTGGGTATCAGCAAAGGGCTTGTTCAATAGCTTTCCAGCGTTATTTATCAACGCATCAATAGTATCAGGAGCCATGTTTTGAGACCATGCTACAACTGCAGCTTCATCTGTTAAGTCAAGAGTACTGGATGTGACGTTAGGTAAGTTAAGTTGGGTTATAGGCTTATTATTTCGGGAAATTGCCCATACCTTATGCTGATTTGCCGAAAACCACTTAACAAGTGCTAGACCAATACCACGGCTAGCTCCAGTTATCACAATGTTTTTCGCAGCGTCCAAAACAACTAAACGACTAATCGAATGGGATTCTCGATGTATTCTTTAAGGGTTTGTAAAAACTGTGCTCCAGTTGCCCCATCCACTGTTCTGTGGTCACAAGCTAGAGTTAGCTTCATTGTATTACCTACAATAATTTTACCTTCTTTTACTACAGGCTTTTGCAAAATGGAACCTACAGAAAGAATTGCAGAATTTGGTTGATTTATAATGGATGTAAATTCATCGATACCAAACATACCTAAGTTAGATACGGTAAATGTACTGCCATCCATTTCTTGAGGCTTTAGTTTTTTACTTCTAGCTCTGTCGGCAAAATCTCTCACCTGTGAACCAATTTGCGGCAGGTTCATTTCGTTAGCAAACTTCAAAACAGGAACTACAAGACCATCTTCAACAGCAACAGCTACACCGACATGCACGTGATGATTGAGAACCATTTTATCATCAAACCATTGTGAATTTACCTGTGGGTGGGCTTTTAGTGCAAGTGCTACAGCTTTTACCACTATGTCGTTAAATGATATTTTGTAGTCTGGAATTGAATTGTATTGTTTTCTAAAAGCAATTGTTGCATCCATATCAAACTCCACTGACAGATAATAGTGAGGAGCGCTGAATTTAGATTCTCCTAGACGTTTTGCAATGGTTTTACGCATTTGCGAATTGGGAATCTCTTCTTGTTTTTCTTGACCGGCTGGAACAAAGACTGCTGCTTGAGCAGGTACAGCTGTTACCGCTGCTGCAGGTGAAAATTGTTCGACGTCACGTTTTACAATTCTTCCAGATTCTCCAGTTCCGGTTACGAGATTTAGATCAATCCCTTTTTCTTTAGCAATTTTTTTGGCTAATGGGGATGCCATTATTCTTCCATTACTTGTTGTAACTACAGTGGGTGTTGCAACAGATATTTCAGTTTGTACAGCTGTTACAACATCAGTTGGTTCTGAAGCAGCTGTTTTAGGTACAATAGTAGGAGCAGCAGCAAGAATAGCTGCAACGTCAGTGCCCTCAGGGCCAATAATGGCCAACAAGGTATCTACGGCAGCGGTTTCACCTGCTTCAATACCAATGTGTAATAGAGTTCCTGAAAAGAAAGATTCAAATTCCATGGTGGCTTTGTCCGTATCTATTTCGGCAAGGATATCTCCTTCTTCAACTGTATCACCTACTTGTTTTAGCCATGAGGCTACAGCGCCTTCTTCCATAGTATCACTCAGGCGTGGCATGTTTATGATTTCAACACCTTCAGGAATGACCACAGCTTTAATTTCTTTAGTAGCTACTGCCGCTTCAACCGCTTCCTTGTTTGTTTCTTTATGTGGCGTATCTGCATTAAGCAATGCTGAAACATCTTCACCTTCATCACCAATAATGGCCAACAAAACATCTACAGCAGCGGTTTCACCAGCTTGAACGCCAATATGTAAGAGTATGCCTTCATGAAAAGATTCAAATTCCATGGTGGCTTTATCGGTCTCAATTTCGGCAAGAATATCACCTTCTTCAATTTTATCACCTACTTTTTTTAGCCATGAAGCCACTGTTCCCTCTTCCATGGTGTCACTTAAACGCGGCATATTGATTATTGTCGCCATATTATAGTTTGTGAGAGATAAATGGATAATTTTCTTGTTCGTAAACTGCGTCGTACATTACATTTTTTTCAGGGAACGGAGACGATTCTGCAAACGCTTCACACTCCTTTACTTGTGCTTTTACATCAACAAGAACCTCTGCCAATTCTTCTTCTGTGGCATAGTTTTCGGCCAGAATAATGTCTTTAACCTGAGTGATAGGATCAATCTTGCGATATTCCTCAACTTCATCTTTAGTACGGTAGTGTTGTGCATCAGACATGGAGTGACCACGGTAACGATAGGTTTTGGCCTCCAAGAATGTCGGGCCATCTCCACGGCGAGCGCGTTGAATAGCTTCGTCTATACCTTCCGCAACATTAACGGGATTCATCCCGTCAATAGGACCACAAGGCATTTCATAGCCTAGTCCCAGTTTCCATATATCTGTATGGTTTGCTGTACGTTCTACAGATGTACCCATAGCATATCCGTTATTTTCAACAATAAATACTACAGGAAGTTTCCAGAGCATGGCCAGATTAAGTGTTTCGTGAAGGGAGCCTTGACGCACAGCACCATCACCCATAAAACAAAGAGTTACGGCATCACTTCCGTGATATTTATCACCAAAGGCCATTCCTGCACCGAGAGGTATTTGTCCCCCAACAATTCCATGACCGCCATGAAAACGATGCTCTTTTGAGAAAATATGCATAGAGCCACCCAGTCCGCTTGAGGTGCCTGTAGCTTTACCGAAAAGCTCAGCCATCACTCTTTTGGGGTCAACACCCATTCCTATGGGCTGCACGTGATTACGGTATGCAGTAATCATTCGATCTTTAGTAAGATCCATAGCGTGTAGCGAACCTGCTAGAATGGCTTCTTGTCCATTGTATAGGTGTAAAAAACCACGTACTTTTTGTTGAATGTATACTGATGCAAGTTTATCTTCAAACTTGCGCCAAAACATCATATTTTTGTACCAGTCTAGGTAGGTATCACGTGAAACTTCTTTCATAAAGCGCATCTATTATACAAGTCACAAAGATAAGGCAACTTACTTTGTCAAAAAAACGAAAACTAGGGCTCTTAAAAACGCTCTGCCCCAAAATTGAAAGTCAAGGAAAACCTCAAGGTGTTCTCAAGCGGATTTATAACCCTTCCAGAAGAAATTAAATATGATAAGTCAACATCAATGACATTGTATTTAAAACCAGCACCAAGGGTGAAGAATTTTCGAGCTCCTTTTAGCTCGTGTTCATTAAAGTATCCTATACGCAGTGCAAAAGAATTGTCATACATAAATTCAGCGCCAAGGGCCCAAGTAAATTCTTTTATTTCTTCTGAGGATCCATCAGGAGCATCTCCAAATGATTTGAAAATTCCAGACAAAACACCTATGTCATTGGGTTGTGCATATCCAGTAATATTTCCATCGTTATCTATAATAGGTTCACTTGGTGAGGGTACCAAAAGTTTGTTTATTTCCAAGCTTAATGCAAGTTTATTGTAGGAGTCAAAAATAAAATCAAATCCACCACCTAATTTTAAATTAGTAGGTAAAAAATCTGATTGACCCTCATCTTCATATTTCAGTTTGGGGCCTATATTTGAAATATTGAAACCCGCACGCCATATTCCAGAAAAATTCGAGTAGGGCACTTCATAGGACTGGTAAAAACCAGAAACTCCAACCGAAACAGTACTTGCAGAAGTACTATCATTGTTGCCAGAGTCAAGCTTTAAATCAGAGGTTAAAAACGAACCTTGAATTGCCATAGAAAATTTATCACTTAACTTTAGTGCGTAGGAAGCATCAAAAACATATTCATTTGGTCTTTCAACAAGCGGATTTACAAAGTCTGCTGGCGTTTCCCCGATTTGAATTTCACCTAGGCTAAAATAGCGCAAGCCAACGGCCCAAGCAGAACGTTCATCAATAGCCCTGAAATATGTTAAATCAGCTAAAAAAATATCATTAACTAATTTGCTTAAGTAAGGTGTATAACTAATTGCAGCACCTGAATCATTTTCAATAAAAGCATATTTTGCTGGATTCCAATGGTTTGAAAAAGCATCTGAAGAAGTTGCAACGCCTTGATCTCCTAAACCAGCAGAGCGCGCATCAGGCGCGATGGACAAAAACGGTACGGCTGTAGTAACCACACGAATGTCTTGTTGTGCAAAAATGAACTGTGTTGCTAATAAAATTAGTAATAGATATATTGGATTTTTCATATTTAATTTACAATAATTTTTCCTGAATATAAATCATTCGACCTTGACAATTTAGAAATAAGTTCAATAGTATATATATAAATTCCTTTATTTACTTTTTGTCCGCTATAAGTCTTTAAATCCCACATTAAGCTATCGATTAGGTAGCCTGATGAAAATGCTTCTTGAGTGTTGGTCCAGATGCGATTCCCATCAACTGTAAATATAGAAATTTTCACTTCAAGCAACTCCCTTGGCTTGTTGTGTTTTATAAAAAATGTTGTTTGATCCGTAACAGGATTGGGAGAATTAAATACATTTTCAATTTGAATCTCATTGCTATCAATAACTGTAAAGCTAATGGTCTTACTGCTTGGATTATTGTAAGTATCCCATGCGCGTATTGTTAGAGTATGCAGCCCCAATTCCAAATTATTTAGAGGAAATGTAAGAGAGCCTTTTGTATAATCATCTAGAACTGTAGAATAAAAAGCATTAAGCACGTAAGGATCAGCCTGATTGTCGTCTAGCGTAGCAATGATGTCGTGGCCCAGTCCGCCTGACGAATTGATACCATTTTCGTCTTCAAAATCAACAATAAGCATAGGACTATTAAACACCTTTCCGCCATCGATAAAGCTTCTATTCTCCAAATAAACGTTGATTAGTGGTGGTTGTGTATCACTAACTGCAGCTGTATTTATTTCGCCTATATTAAATTGATTTGAGAAACCACCCACAGACTCAGTCTTATCATTATTAAACGCAATAAAGCTAATTTTAGCAGCATCTACATTTAAGTTAATATCTTTTGGAATGACGAAAGTGGTTGAAAAATGACCATTAACAACACTAGCGAGTCCTTCAAAAATCTGTTCACCAAGTATTGTAAAATCCATTGTTTTAGATTGATCATTTCCAAGAGTTGAACGCTGTACTTCTTTATCAAAAATTTGGACGCTAACTGTTCCATTAAAATTTTGCTTAAGTAGTCCAGAGGGGCCTAATATTTTACCGCCTAAGGTGATCTTGTCAAGAGCTTTAAATTGTCGATCAGCAATAGGGATATCATCAATAGCTATTCCATTTAAGTGAGTTACGTTAATTTCTCGCTTGGGAATATGAAGTTTAAGGGCAGGATCCCCTATATAAAAAAGCACACGTTTTTGATTTGCATCTGTAAATTCATTTTTAGCAAGCCTTAAAGCTTCAGCAATACTAGTATAATCTTCACTTCCATAAGAAAACAGATACTTGGATAAAATTTTATTATAGTCAACTCCCTTATTAATATATATCTGCCGAGTAGTTGAAATCATTCCAATGGCACCACCTGTGGGATTTTGGTATAACATTTCACCAGCAGTAGGTCTAATGTGGTTGTCAAATCTAGAGAACTCACAAGTTACCGTTATAAAAAGAGGGTATTTTCCTGGGTGAAATAAGCTTGAAGCCATGTCTTTATCAACAATAAATTCTTGAGCCAATCCATCTTCACCTCCATGTCCAAAATAATTGACAACCAAAGTCCCTTGAGACAATCTATTCTTGAGAGCAGTCTCTACTTCTGGGTACCGATCTCCGCCAGCAGAGGCAATTTGTTTATAAGCATCAGAATGTATTTTGGTAATATTTAATATGGGTTTATTGTTTACAATTTCGTCACCAAGATCATTAAGGCTAACTTGTAAAGAGAAATCATCTTTATCACGTGATTTGTCTGCATCATCAGAAAGTATCGTAAAACTGTTATTCCAGCTATCTCTATTTTTCGGATTTTCATAATCCATGACTTTATTTACCAATATACGAGCTTGGGAAGCGTTGGAAAAGACCATACGCCCAACTGCAACATCCATACGGTCAATTGAAGTAAGCATTCCTTCATTTTCATCTAACATAACAAAAAAATCATCGGACATAAATGAATTTGTAAGCGAAAAGCTATTTAAGGCATGAAAAGTCGGCACCACCAAATCGTTAGCAGCAGTTATTTTTTTGTAATCATAACTCGTATCTCCAAATAAGCATAAGTATTTGAGTTTTTTGCCTTGTGAAAAATACAAGTAGCGGACAAAGTTTCGGATAGCAGCAATATCTTGTTGCCCTGTTGAAAAAGCTTGATAAATTTCCTCAACCGTTACGACTTGAGCAGACAGTCCAGAAAAATTTTTACGATGACTTACCAATAATTCTGCTTCCTTTCGAAATTCTTCGGATGTAATCAACAAATAGTTAATGGGTGGTAAAGCGCTAATGTTTTTTAAAGCCGAGTACGGATTAAATACTCTTGTGCTGCGAGTGTAAGTCGGTGTTTTATAAGCAGTTGATAGGAAATATTTACTCCTTTCGTCCACAATTACATCACTTCCAAATGACGTTGCACCTTTAGGAGGCATGTGAACTACATCTACACCTATTTCCCATATACAAGTTTCATTTGAGGCCGAAGCGACCATTAGTTGCTGAACGGTGTCTTGGGATTCCAATGAAAATATAAAGCTTCCTCCTGCGCCATCCAAGTCTCTCAGGTATTGTGCAATTAAAAAATCTAAATAGCCATTTGCAGCAAGATCACCATTAGAACTGTACAATATTTTTGCATTAATGCTTTCTTTGGCATTTTTCGACAAATGAAGCATACCCTGAAGCTCATTGAAGCTTGTACTAGGCTCGGATCCAACTATCGTTTTACTGGTACCACTTATGGGTTCAACATCTACATCACTACCAATAGTTAACTTAAATGTAGATGTTGCTGACCCGTTTGAAGATACTCGTGCAGCAACATCAATTTGAGTACCCTGCGTAACATTGGGAGTTTCGATAGTAAATGTTTCCTCTTGCCCGTCAGAAAAACGCTGGCCAAACCAACGCCTTCCAAGAGACCCTAAATTGTATTTGTCATCTTCAATAAATGCAGTGTAAATAGCATTTGAAATTGCATCTGCATCAGTTGTTTTTGTACCCTCTAGAACTAAGGCGCGTTTTCCAAAAGAATTACCATAAGTGATATAATATTGTGCGGTGTCGTGATAAAGATTTAGGAAGGTTTCACTTTCTTCATTCCAATTATCATTTGCGAAGCCCATAAAAAGGATGTAATCTTCATCGTCAAAACTACCATCTTCTTCACCCTTAACGATTAATGCATTCTCGTACAAACTTTCAATATCATCTCCTAATCTCAATGGAAGCATTTGACCACCACGTCCATAAATTCGGATTGTTCTCGGGTCTATTTCCTGTACGGGAATATCAAGTTTACTCAAAAAATCTTTGGATATTTTATGAACTCCGGTTTCCTCAACGTTAAATTGGTGCCATGACACCATCGTTTCGTTTAAAAAAGGATGAGTACTCAAGCTCTGTGCAGAAATGGAATTCCATCCAAAAATAAAGAAGGTAAGAGCTATAAAATTGTTACGCATATTTGATTATAACGGTGCTAATTAAATAATAGTATAATAAGTGTTATATACTAATTTAGACTTGACTTCGTTTTGTAAGTACACTAACGCACTATTTATTCGTATATTGCAGTTTGATATGAATTGAAAACTTATAATGAAAACGTACACAAATCTATTCATTTCCGCTATAATAATTACAATTGTTTCAAGTTGTAGTACAAGTAAAGGCAGATCAAATGTTTCACAGGGAACGGGACTAGCCATTAATTCTCCTAGAGGAGGCTTTAAATATGAAACTGGCTATAAAGGCCAAGAAGTTGGCCCAGGGCTTGTTTTTGTACCAGGTGGAACTTTTGTTAAGGGTAAAGTACAGGACGATGTAATGCATGACTGGAACAACGCACCTGTTCGCGTGCAAGTACGTTCTTTTTACCTTGACGAAACTGAAGTTACAAATTTGATGTACAACGAATATTTGGATTGGCTTGAGCGCGTTTATAAAAATCAAGGAAATTTATATGCTGATGTATACACTGCAGCCCTTCCGGACACTATGGTTTGGCGAAGCCCACTAGGCTTTAATGAGGATATGGTAAACAACTACTTACGACACCCTTCTTTCCAAGATTATCCCGTCGTTGGGGTTACTTGGCAACAAGCAACAAACTTCGCTAAATGGCGTACCGAACGGGTTAATGAGAGTATATTGGAACGTGAAGGATATATTGAGAAAGGGGTTTCAATTCAAATCGACAGTCTTTCACCAGGAAAAGAATTTAATACTCAAACATATTTACTTGCCCCAAAGCAGTCATATGGCGGGGATATTAACGAAAAAGCTGGCAGGAACTCTCAGCCACGCAGTAAAGATGCTGATTCAACTGAGTTAAATTTTGTCAAACGTGAAAAAGGCTTGTTGCTTCCAGAATACCGCTTGCCCACAGAAGCCGAATGGGAATATGCAGCTTTAGGTTTAAATGAAGCTAGAGAATACAATAATTATCGTGGCAAAAAGAAATATCCATGGTCCGGGGCCTCTACTAGATCTTCGAAACGGAAAAATGAAGGAGACCAGTTAGCAAATTTCAAACAAGGCAAAGGAGATTACAGTGGTGTTGCAGGATGGTCTTCAGATAATGCTGATATTACAGCACCTGTACGAGCATTCTCTCCCAACAGTTTTGGACTCTATGGCATGGGTGGCAATGTGGCTGAGTGGGTTGCGGATGTTTACCGGCCAATAATAAATAATGATGTTTCTGACTTGAACTATTACAGGGGCAACCTTTACAAAAAACCCGCCATTAACGAAGACGGAAAAACAAAAATTGTGGATAAGGTAATTATTGATACCATGGCTAATAACAAACTCGCTGTTAAGGCCTTGCCTGGTGATGTAGTATTTTCTGAAATTGACAAAAATGATAGTCAACTACGTATAAATTTTAATGAAGCTTACAACGCTGACTTTCTTGATGGGGATGTACAATCCAATCCAAATGGTGATGCTGATGAAATGTACAAATTTGCAGTAAACAAAAAAGGAGACCAAATAAAAGATAAAGAAAAAGTAAAATCGCTAATTTCAGACCAAACACGTGTTGTTAAAGGAGGGTCTTGGAAAGACCGTGCATATTGGCTAGATCCTGCTCAAAGACGTTATTTACCCGAATTTATGGCCGCTGATTATATTGGCTTTCGTTGTGCCATGTCATACTTGGGGGAAAGTAAACAAAAGAAACGTCCGCGAGACTAAAGCCATGACTTCGCTTAATGAAGTTTATCAATTATTTTTAAAATCTTCTGGGGTTCAAACCGATAGTAGGAAAATAAATTCCAACCAACTTTTTTTCGCCCTCAACGGCCCAAACTTCGATGCAAATACATTTGCGCACCAAGCAATTAAAAAAGGGGCGTTAGCTGCGATAGTTGATAATAAAGCGGTGGCTGAGGCAAACCCAAATTGTTATTTAGTAGATGATGTGCTAGAAACATTGCAGGGGCTTGCACAACTTCACAGAAGCCAATTCGATATTCCATTAATTGCACTCACGGGTAGTAATGGAAAAACCACGACAAAAGCACTTATGCATGCTGTTTTAGGCACTACCCATAATGTGTTGGCTACTAATGGAAACCTCAATAATCACATAGGCGTTCCCCTAACCCTATTACGACTAAAGCCGGTACACAGTCATGCAATTATAGAGATGGGTGCCAACCACATAAAAGAGATTGCATTTTTGTGTGAAATAACTCAACCTACACATGGGCTAATTACCAATGTAGGTAAAGCACATCTTAAAGGATTTGGATCTGAAAAAGGTGTGCTTAAAGGTAAAACAGAACTTTATGATTTTATTAAAAAAAATAACGGGCTTATTTTTGTAAATGAAGATGATAATAAGTTATTTAAATCAATAGGTGGTATTGAGCATATTAACTATAAACCATCCGAATTTAGGATTGTAAAAGAACAACCAACCTTAAAATTATCATGTCAAAGTATTGAAATTCCTACACATCTTGTAGGTGCCTTCAACAAAGAAAATATTGCTGCTGCTGTAAGCATTGGTGCGTACTTTGGTGTTTCGTTATCAAAAGCTGCCAAAGCCGTTAGTGATTACACTCCTAACAACAGCCGATCTCAACTAATAAAACAAAATGGAAAGATATTAACGTTTGACGCTTACAATGCAAATCCAAGTAGTATGAAAGTTGCTTTAGCAGCATTTAGTAAAAGAAGTGGAAAAAAAGCTGTTATACTGGGACACATGGCAGAGCTAGGAACTTATGAATCGTCCGAACACCAGGCTTTGGTTGATTTGGTTTTAAACCATGACTTTGATGCATGTTATTGGGTAGGAAAACCCTATGAATCACTTGTAGATACAAATTACTTTAAATCAGTCAAAGAACTCAATGTGTTTTTGAGAAACAATCCAGTTGAGACTGATCAGATACTTATAAAAGGATCGCGAAGTGCTACTTTAGAAAAAGTACTTGATATTTTATAAACCTTTTGTGAAATAATCTAAAGTGAGGGAGGTCATGGAAACAATACCCGTTTCTAATGCCGAATCGTCAACATAAAAGTCCGGTGTGTGGTGAGGTGCAACCTTTTCTAAATCCATTCCTTTTGAAGTGCCACCGATAAAGAAATAAACACCTGGCACTTCCCTTTGAAAGAAAGAAAAGTCTTCTGCTCCTGTAATTGCATCCATATAATTTACATTGTCAGCGCCACAAACTCTCATTAGTGTGGGTAGCATCTTTTCATATAGTTCTGGATCATTATAAGTAACGGGATAACTATTCATGAAGGTTACTTCAGCCTTCACATTGTTTGCTGCTGCGACATTTTGAACAATTTCGTCTAACCTTGTGAGAACAGTTGCACGCATACTATTATCTAAGGTCCTAATAGTACCCAACATATAGAGTTTTTCAGGAATTATATTGCTCCTCACACCTCCGTGAATACTGCCAATGGTAACAACAGCTGCAGCAGTAGTAAGCGGCATACTCCTACTCACAATGGTCTGAATTGAATTAATCATTTGAGATGCCGTGACTATAGGATCAATTCCTGTCCAAGGAGTAGAGCCGTGCGTTTGCGCACCCGTTAAATCAATCCTAAATTCATCAACTGCTGCCATGATGGAGCCTGGTTTTAGTAAGACTTGACCAACGGTTGATTTTGAGCTGATATGTAATCCAAAGATGGCGTCCACATCTGGATTTTTTAAAACACCTTCTTTTACCATCAACTCTGCTCCCCCCTCTTCACCTGGAGGCGGTCCTTCTTCAGCAGGTTGAAAAATAAATTTAACCTGACCAGGAATCTGATCTTTTATATTGTACAAAACTTTTGCGGTAGCCAATAAAATGGCAGTATGTGTGTCATGGCCACAAGCGTGCATAACGGGCACCTCTTCTCCGTTGTATAGACCAGTCATTTTTGATGCCCATGGAAGATCAGCTCTTTCCTTGACGGGAAGTCCGTCTATATCGGCACGTAGTGCCACCACAGGTCCTGGCTTACCTTCATTTAAAACAGCAACTACGCCAGTTTTGGCAATTCCTGTTTTGGGATTAAGCCCTATTTTTTTTAATTCTTGCGCAATTCTTTTCGAAGTTTTAAACTCTCTATTGCTCAACTCAGCATTTTGATGAAACCAATGTCTAAGCTCAATAGTCTCCGTTAAGTTTTTTTCTATTAGGTCCTTGATAAGTAAATCTGAGGTTTGTGCATGCGTGACAAACAAGGATAAAATTATATGAAGAAAGGCAATTCGCATGGATTAAAAATTAAATTATTGTCCTATGAAAGTAATAAAAATTTTCCTTGACCCCGCATTATTGCGATGCTCACACAAATAAACACCTTGCCAAATACCCAATTGTGGCACCCCATCTTTTACAGGAAAGCTCACAGAAGATCCCAAAATACTGCTTTTAATATGTGAGGTCATGTCATCAGGACCTTCAATCGTGTGGGTGTAATGCGTGTCTTCTTCTGAAACTAATTTATTAAAGTGTGTTTCAAAATCCAATCTAACACTTGGATCAGCGTTTTCGTTAATTGTAATGCTTGCAGAAGTGTGCTTAATAAAAACATGAACGATTCCACAATTTTTTGGCATTTCTTCTAAAACATGTGAGGTGATTAAATGAAATCCCCTAGAGAAGGGCGGAAGGCTTATTTCTTTTTGAAAAATCATATTTTGTGGGTCATATTGGATTCGAACCAATGACTTCCGCCCTGTCAAGGCGACACTCTGAACCAACTGAGTTAATGACCCGGAAGCGTAAAAGTAACTAAATTCAACGTATTGCGTAAGTTTGCACCAAAAGCGCCATGATACATTATACACGTACAGATATTAACCAGATGGACAAAATCTTTCGGTTAAATCTAATCAATAGTTGCACAGGCTTTAAATCGGCAAATTTATTGGGAACAAAATCGCTTAATGGCGTAAGCAATGTAGCTGTTTTTAGTAGCATTACACATCTTGGAAGTAATCCGCCATTGATTGGCTTTATTCTGCGCCCTACTACTGTGCCAAGAGACACCTATCGTAACATTAAAGACACTGGAATTTTTACGATAAACCACATCTATAGTGATATCATTGAAGATGCCCATCACACTTCCGCAAAATATCCAGATGAAATTTCAGAATTTACCAAAACAGATTTGGAAGAAGAATTTCTTGGAAACTTCGCTGCCCCTTTTGTGAAAGGCGCAAAAATACGTTTGGGTTGTAGGTACTTAAATGAATATGAAATTAAAGAAAATGACACTTTACTTTTGGTTAGCTCAATTGAACATGTTTTTGTTGCAGACCTAGATATCCAACAAGATGATGGATGGCTAAAACTTGAAAACGCCAATACAGTAGCCATAAACGGATTAGACGGCTACGCGACAACGAAATTACTAGACCGCTTCGAATACGCAAGACCCAAAAAAGCATGAATTTTTTAGACTCAAATTTAGAAGCATATGTAGCAAAACACACCGAGCAAGAACCCATATTGCTGCAAAAGCTAGCACGAGAAACCCAACTAAAGGTGTTGCAGCCACGCATGTTGAGTGGTGCATATCAAGGGCGTTTATTAGCATTATTATCTAAATTAGCGTCTCCAAAACGTATCTTGGAAATTGGCACCTATACAGGTTATTCGGCCCTATGTCTGGCAGAAGGTTTACAAACAGATGGGCAAATTGATACTATTGATAAAAACGAGGAACTTTCCGACATGCAACGCAGATACTTTGATGCCTCAGGTTATGGAAATCAAATCATTCAGCATTTGGGAAATGCTTCCGAAATTATTCCTACAATTAAAGGAACTTTTGACTTTGTATTTATTGATGCCGATAAGGAGCAGTATCCGCTCTACTTTGATTTGATTGTTGATCGGCTGCGTTCAGGGGGATTAATAATTGCTGATAATGTATTATGGTCTGGGAAAGTGATGGAAATCGCAGTAGACGAAGCAACACGATCACTTCAGTTTTTCAATAAAAAAGTAGCTAGCGATAAACGTGTAGAAACGCTAATACTTCCAGTTAGGGATGGGCTAACACTCTTGCGCAAACTTTAGCGCTTGCGCTTTACCGTACCTGTAATATCGTTTAATTCTTTTTTGATGTCGTTTACTTCTTTTTGAAGCTCTTTGGTATCTAAACCTTGGGCTTCAGCAGATTTTTCAATTTCTTGGCGGAAATCACGACTGGCCGTTTTTACCTGTTGAATCGCCTTAGCAAAAGTACGAGCAATATCTGGAATGCGATTGGAACCAAATACCAAAAGTACGACCATGAAAACAAATACGATTTCAGCACCGCTAATAAAATAAACCATATCCAAAGTTAATCTAAAAATTCACCCCTATAACTGGCTTCCGTGTTTAGTCCTGTTGTTTTTTGAACTTTTCAAAGTCATTTTCCTCCAATACCTTGGGCCAAGTGTTGTTATCCTTGTTGATATCTGCTGTAGCGTTATCTGGGTCAACCAATACCCCGACAATCTCTTTGTCTGTAGCAATATACTTGCTAACTAGTCTGTCGCTTTTGCGCCATACTTGAGCAGGATAGGTCTTGCGTTCTTTTGTTCCGTCAGCATAAGAATACTCCACAATTAGTGGCATTGGAATACCACCTGGTTTTTCAAAAGTAACCTTGTAGAATTTCTTAGGTTCTTTGCGATTCTTGAAAGCATCAGGAGTAAGATTCCGCAAACTGTTGGTGAAATAACGTGAAAAATAACGCATATCATTATCAAACTTTTTGATGTCCTTAACACCAGTAACTCCCATATCTACAACATCAGTGGTAAAAACCCATCCCCGCCAGAACCAATCCAAATCAAAAGCAGAAGCATCTTCCATGGACCGGAAGAAATCTTCTGGAGTTGGGTGTTTAAACATCCAGCGTTGTGAAAAGGTTTTAAAGGCATGGTCGAACAATTCGCGACCCATAACAGTTTCTCTTAAAATATTTAGCGCTGTTGCTGGTTTGCTATATGCATTTGGACCGAGTTGATACACATTCTCGGGATTAGCCATAATCGGCGCTATGAAGTCTTGATTTCCTGACATGTAAGGCACAATATTCTGCGGATCCATATCATCAGAAGGGTAACGATCCATGCCTGGAATCGCATCTGGATGTGACTTTCCAAAATCCTGCTCGGCAATAATCTGTACAAAGGAGTTTAAACCCTCATCCATCCAACCCCATTGGCGTTCATCTGAATTCACAATCATAGGAAAGAAATTGTGACCAATCTCATGTATAATAACACCTATCATACGAAATTTGGTGCGGTCGCTGTATTTACCATTGACGTCAGGACGTCCAAAGTTGAAACAAATCATGGGGTACTCCATACCCACATCGTCAGCGTGTACAGATACCGCTTTGTGATAAGGGTAATCAAAGGTCATTTTTGAGTATGACTTCAATGCACTCGCCACTGTCTTAGTAGACCATCGTTCCCAAAGCGGATTACCTTCTTTGGGATAGACCGAAACAGCCATTACATCATTTCCGTTGACATCTACATTCATCATATCAACAATAAACTTACGCGAAGAAGCAAAAGCAAAATCACGTACATTTTTTGCCGTAAAATGCCATGTCTTAAATCCTATTGGTGTGCTTTTTTCGTTAGCCTCAGCCTCGTCTTGTGTTACAATAAAAACAGGATCATCATAAGATTTTTTTGCCTCCCTGAAACGCTTCATCATGGTTGATGTATAAACCGCCTTACGGTTTTCCAAAACACCAGTAGACTCCACAATATGATCATCGGGAACCGTGATTTTTACATCATAGTCGCCAAAAGGAAGTGCAAACTCTCCATTGCCCCAAAACTGTTGATTTTGCCAGCCTTCAACATCGTTATATACTGCCATACGTGGGAAAAACTGCGCTATAAAGTACGCGTAGTTGTCATCCTTTTTAAAATATTCATAACCAGAACGAGCGTCCCAAAACTGACGATTTGGGATATTGTAATGCCACTTAACACGGAACGAAATAGCCGTTCCAGAGACTAATGGTGTTGGTAAATCTATGCGCATCATGGTCTGATGCACCGTATATGGTAAATCCATTCCATCTGTGCCTTGGAGCAAGTCTATTTTAAAACCACCATCAAATTTTTCTTCCAATATAAAAGCATTTATAAAACCAGGACCAACGGCTCGCTGGGTTCCATAGTAATCGTTTCCATTATCAAGTCTGTCAAAAGATTGGCCGTCACGGGCTCGGACGTTTTGGTCAAGCTGCAACCATAAATAAGAGAGCGTTTCAGGGGAATTGTTAGTGTAGGTGATAATCTGATCTCCAAACAATTCTTGTGTATCATCATTTAAGGTGAGCTCCATGACATAATCCGCCTGCTGTTGATAGTAAGCGGGACCTGGTGCACCTGAGGCTGTTCTGTAAACATTTGGCGTGGCCAGCTCATCATAAAGTTGTCGAAACTTATTTTGATTGGTATGCCCTTGGGGCGTGTTTGTTTCTTGCGCAAAAGCAAAAACGAAAGGAATGGTTAAAGCTAAGGTGAGTATTGTATTAAATTTCATTTTCAATAATTTTTGGGTAAATATATTAGATTAGGGAAAAATTAAAAATTGTATTTCGCATAAATGCGGTCTTTAGTATGCAAATAACTTTTCTTCCCCTTTGGGGTAATAAACGTTACTATGTTTTTTTGATCAGGAAAGACGTCCATCATAAAACTATTGAACCACTCTAATTTAGTCATTTTCGGGAGCGAATCAAAAGAGGCGTATAAGATTGTCTGATCTTTCTTATATTCCCAACCAACAAAAGAGAAAACAGGTTGACTTTTGGGAGATTTGATTTGAAAATATTGCTGAAAATAAGCAGATATATGTGCTGATATTACTGTTTCTGAAAACTGATCTGGGTCAAGTTTTATTTCAGTAGAAGTGAATCGAGAAAGCGAAGTAGTAAAATCATCAGTAAATACGCGAACTACCAGCTGTAATTGATTTTGCTCGGGCTTAAAAAACATATCGGTAGTGCTCACGTAGTACTTGTGCGTGGAAGAAGAAAAAAGGGGTATTAGGCATAAAAAAAATAAAAAACGCATCAATTATTCTTGTTAAATTTTTCGCTGGTTTTAATCAAGAAATCTATGATTTCAAAATCAGATTTCTCCTCGAGTAATTCTTTGGTTTTAACTTCCTCGTCGCAATACAACAAAAATAGCTCTATTTTATCCTTTTCGATATTTAGAAGCTCATTAAAAAAGCTATCATCATAGAGCTGGCGTAAGACCTCGCTTGGTTTGAGCGAATATGTCTTATCTTTTGCTTGGTCTTTGTTTTCGACCATACGGTAAAGCGCCTTAAAAACACTGACGAAATTCACGCCATTATTCAGCAGGTCTTTATTCATTAACTCATTTTCTAGTCGAGTGGAGCGGTCACGCTCATAGTCAAACTTCTTGAATTCTTCAGATCGAAAGTCTAAAAATTTCTGGCGTTGCTCTGGTGTAACCACGACCTCTTCCAGTTCTGTTATTTTTTCATTTACATCAATAACAAGGCGGCCGCGCTGTAGTATTTCCTTTGTTATTTTAACAATTCGAATTTGATACTGCAAAGAGGTAAAAATCAACTCATCGCCCATCATCACTTCAATAGCAAAATCACCAGTGTTATCTGAGATCGTAGCCTCCCTTGTAGTGGTGTTAACCACATTAGCGGCAATCACATTTTGATTTTGGTATAAAATCTTTCCCCTAAGCCAAGTACGATAATCGGTTTGAGCCATTAACATTGGTGCAAAAAGTAAAAAAACAAAAAGCTTTCGCATAAAAGATACTTTAGGTTAGCCGTGTGACAAGTATTTATACCTTAGTTAAACAACAAACCAACCTTACTTATTAAACAAATATAAGCTATTCACCCAAACGCTTTACGAAGTGAAAACCAAGGTGCTCAAAGCCCTCTCGAACATAGAGCCGGTGTGAGGCAACATTTTCTTTGTATGCATTTAACTCCAACGCTTCAAAACCCTCTTTTTGTAGCTTGCCCCCAATCCAATCTATAAAACGAGTACCCAGGCCTTGCCCCTGATATTTGGGTTTTATATATAGGTGGTCGATCTCACAGCTCTTTCCAGAATAGTGTCTGGATTGATACCAGAGCCCGCAAAGGCCAATCATATTATCGTCGTAATAAAAACCAATACAGTCATATTCGTGTTGGAACATTGCAACAAAACGGCTGCTGAGTACGGCATCGGAATATTTATGCTCTGTAAAATCTTGAACAAGCGGCAAAATTTCAGGGATATTCCCTACATTTAAATATCTAAAATCAATTTTCATAATTAGACCTGCAAAAGAACACAAACATACAATTTAAACAAATTAAAGCGACAGCCACCTACACAGTTCGTCACTCCGTCTTGCGAAAGGGTCTTCCATTAAGCAGTTGTACTTTTGATAGAGACGAAGACAATAGTACCATACATTTGGGTGCCTTTCTAGAAAATAGAGCCATCGGAGTACTGACATTACTAACAAACACCAAAAACGTGCAAATTAGAGGTATGGCGGTGTTGGAAAAATTTCAAGGAAAAGGGATTGGGAAACAACTTATTTCCCATGCCGAAAATCTTGTATATGGTAGGAATTTCTGTACCATTTGGATGAATGCCCGGCGCATAGCTGTTCCGTTTTATAAACGTTGCGGCTACCGAAAACATGGCGATGCATTTGAATTACCTTATGGTGGAACCCACTTCAAAATGATCAAAAGCCTATGCGATTAGCACTAATTTTATTGTTAGTATATCAATGGTCCATTGCTCAAGGGGATATTGTACAATTGATGGGCATAGAAAGCAGTCATCTTAACAAATTTGAAGCACACAAACTAACACCTAAAACGGCAGCTGCTTTTCAAGCTATGCAAGCTGCAGCACGTCAAGAGGGCATAGACATTCAACTGGTTTCGGCATATAGATCTTTTGAACGGCAACAATATATTTGGGAAGATAAATTCGAACGTTACACAGCAGAAGGCGAGTCGCCCGAAAAAGCCATTGCACAAATATTAAAGTACTCTACCTTACCAGGGACTTCACGGCACCATTGGGGAACGGATATAGATATTACTGATGGAAATGTTAAAAATGAAAAGCGGCTGTTGGTGCCAAGTAAATTTCACAATAACGGCCCTTTTGCACCCCTTCACCAATGGATGCAAATCAATGCCCATCACTATGGATTTTATTTGGTGTACACCAAAGATAATGCACGCACGGGCTTTTCATATGAGCCATGGCATTACAGTTATTTACCTGAAGCAAAAGCAAATCTAAAAGGCTATAATTCACGTATGGCCTTTGCTTATTTTAAATCTGTTGGGGTTAAGGGAGGCGATCACATTGATCGTGACTTTTGGGACCATTACTACCACACTTTCGTAAGAGGAATCAATACCAAATTTTTGGAGGATTAGTTTCTTAATGGAGTAGTTTTTAAATTGTTAGACCAGCTAGGCTTGCTGGGTAATTCGTTTAAAGTTTACTTTACAGGCATTCTCCTTTACAGTATCTTTGCAACATAACTTAGATATATGGGCAAGCGCGTTATCTTGATGATTTTAGATGGTTGGGGCATATCGCCAGATCCAAAAGTTTCGGCGGTAGCCAAAGCCAATACTCCTTTTATAGACAGCCTTACCCAAAGTGCCGTTCACAATGTTCTTCACACAGATGGTATGCACGTTGGACTTCCCGAAGGGCAAATGGGGAATAGCGAAGTAGGACACATTAACCTTGGCGCTGGTCGAGTGGTATATCAAGATTTAGCCAAAATCAATATTGCGGTGGAGCAAAACACGTTAAAAGACGAGATCGTTCTCAAAGATGCCTTTGCATATGCCAAAACAAAAAACAAATTTGTACACTTCTTGGGGCTGGTTTCTGATGGTGGTGTACACGCGCACATCAATCACCTTGAAGGGCTATTGAAAGCCGCACAAGCAGCTGGCGTACCCAGAAGCTACGTGCATGCCTTTACCGATGGCCGCGATGTAGACCCAAAATCTGGTTCTGGATTTTTAAATCGAGTACAAGAAATCTGTACCACTACCAATGCGCATTTAGCCAGTGTGATAGGACGCTATTTTGCAATGGACAGAGATCAACGTTGGGAAAGGGTTAAAAAAGCATATGACCTTTTGGTAAATGGTACTGGAACTCAATCAAAAAACCTTACTGAAACTATGAAGGCCAATTACGCCGCTGGTACAACAGACGAGTTTATCGAACCCATTTTACTTTCTGAGGGTGGAGATCTAGCGGCTAGTCGTATCAAGGCAGACGACGTAGTCATCTTCTTTAATTATAGAACTGATCGCGGACGACAACTCACACAAGCGTTAAGTCAAAAGGCGTTTCCGAAACAAAACATGAAACCGCTATCGCTATACTTTGTTACCCTAACCAATTATGACGAATCGTTCAATGGCGTCAAGGTAGTGTATGACAAGGAGAATATTCAAGAAACGCTAGGTGAAGTATTAGCGGTTGCTGGCAAAAAACAAATTCGGATAGCAGAAACAGAAAAGTATCCACACGTTACCTTTTTCTTTAATGGTGGTCGCGAAGAGCCTTTTGAAGGAGAAGAACGCATTCTATGCCCTTCGCCAAAAGTAGCTACATATGACCTTCAGCCCGAAATGAGCGCTTTTGATATTCGTGATGCCATAGTTCCCAAACTAAAAGAGCAAGCTGCAAATTTTGTGTGTTTAAACTTTGCCAACCCCGATATGGTAGGGCATACTGGAAATATGGCTGCCGCCATTAAGGCTTGTGAAACTGTTGATGAATGCGCCGCTGATGTGGTCGTTGCTGCCAAAGAAGGTGGTTATTCCGTTATCATTATCGCAGACCACGGAAATTGTGATACCATGATCAATCCCGATGGCAGTCCCAATACCGCACATACCACCAATCTCGTGCCCGTTTTTTTGATTGATGGAGATGCAAAAAGCATTAACAAAGGAGCACTTTGCAATATTGCCCCCACCGTTTTAGACCTTATGGGGATAGCACAACCAGAAGCTATGGCGGCAAAATCATTACTTTAGCACCATGAAACGCTTGTTATTTCTAGGACTTATTTTGTCTATGTGTACTACATATGCCCAGAATATCATTGGTCCAATTGCGCTAGAAGACTTAAAAAAAGAGCCTTATGCCGAATGGTTTAATACGGAATACGCAAACTACGCCCCTTTTAGCAAAACCATAGCACAGATTGATGCTCTGCAAGAAGATTTAGCCATTACCATTTTTATGGGCACTTGGTGTTCTGATAGCAAAATGCATGTGCCTGCCTTTTTTCGTATTATAGACGAATTGGCATTTTCGGTTGAAGTACAAATTATTGGCGTTGATAAAGATAAAAGAACACCTACTGGCAGCGCGTCAGAGAATAGCATCACCAACGTACCAACCTTTATCTTTTACAAAGACGGCAAAGAAGTCAATCGCATTGTGGAGTCGCCCGTTGAATTTTTGGAAGACGACATACTAGCTATTTTAAGCGGGTCTGATTACAAACACACTTACGAAAATTGATGTCGCTTCAAAAAACAGCCGAAGAAATTGAGCTCATTCGCGGCAGTGCCTTGTTGGTATCCAAAACCCTTGGTATGTTGGCAGCCGAGATTAAGCCTGGTGTTACCACACTTGAACTCGACAAAAAAGCAGAAACATTTATTCGTGACCACAACGCCATTCCCGGATTTCTAGGGCTATACGATTTTCCAAACACCCTTTGCATGAGTCCCAACGCGCAGGTGGTCCACGGCATACCAAACAAGACTCCACTACAAGAGGGCGATATCATCTCCATAGACTGTGGTGTACTGCAAAACGGATACTACGGCGACCACGCCTATACCTTTGCGGTTGGTGAAATAGACCCCGAAACCGAAAAACTCCTTGAGAGAACAAAAGCATCGCTATACAAAGGCATTGAAGCTTTTTGCATAGGCAATAGGGTTGGTGATGTGGGCTATGCCATTCAGCAGTACGTTGAGCAGTTTGGATATGGCGTCGTACGGGAATTGGTCGGACATGGATTGGGAACCACCATGCACGAAAAACCCGAAATGCCCAATTACGGAAAACGCGGCAAGGGAAAAAGTTTTTTAGAGGGTATGGTAGTTGCCATAGAACCCATGATAAACCAAGGCACCCACCGCATCAAGCAACTGCGAGATGGCTGGACCATACTCACTGCAGACGGCGCGCCTAGCGCACACTTTGAACACAACGTTGCCATTGTCAACGGAAAACCCGAATTACTTTCTACGTTCAAATATGTAAACGAAGCGTTGGGCATCACTACTGATGAAGAAGCACCTTTTAGAGCAGTTCCTTTGGAGATATGAAAAGGCTAGCCCGATGGATACTTGGCATATTCCCAAGAACTTGGTTGCAACGCCTTGCAAACGTCCTTTTGCCTTTTTTAGATTTTTGTTATCGTGGCAATCGTTTTACAGACCCCATTAACGGCAAGTCCTATCGCAGCTTTCTTCCCTATGGCTATGTGAAAATAAGACCTAATGCACTCAGTCCCGGCACGCTTTCACTGGAACGTCACAGGGTTATTTGGCTCTATTTACAACGCGAAACAGACTTTTTTAAAACGTCTGCAAAAGTATTGCACATGGCACCCGAAAAGGCTTTTATGACACGCCTTAGCAAATTGAAACACCTCGCCTATACCACTTGTGATTTGGAATCGCCGCTTGCTGAGGTCAAAGCTGATATTTGCGATTTGCCTTTTGCCGATGCTTCTTTTGATTGGATACTGTGCAATCACGTATTGGAGCATATTCCCAATGATACCAAGGCCATGCAAGAACTCTATCGTGTACTCAAACCTGGAGGCAAAGCCTTATTGCAAGTGCCTTTAGAAAGCAATCGTGCAGAAACCTTTGATGATGACAGCATCATTGACAAAGCAGAACGCACCAAGGTTTTTGGGCAGTACGATCACGTGCGTGTTTACGGAAAAGATTATTTTGACAAGTTGCGCCAAACGGGATTTGAGGTAAGCGAAATACAGTTTGGAAAATCACTTACTGAAGCGGAAAGGCTGCGCTATGCAGTAACAAAAGACGAATATATTCCCCTTTGCTTACGCCCTATTCAAGATCGTAAGTAAAACCAGGCGTAGCAACTACTTGAACGCTGTCGTTTACCGCCAACACCCACATGGCTTCAATAGCTGACAGATTTGAAATGAGTGTTTTCCCTTGTTCGTATGGCATGGCCATTAGTGCTGTTGCATAGGCATCGGCCAGCATGGTGGAAGGCGCCAAAACCGAAGTGCTTAGTACATTACTTTGGACGGTTTCCCCTGTTTTTGGGTTTACGGTATGAACATATCGTTTCCCCGATGCATTAGTTCTAAATTTTCGATAATTACCCGATGATGCCATGCCTTGGTTTTGCAATGGAAGCGTTGCGATAAAGGTACGGTTGGCATCTTGTTTGGGATGGTCAATAGCTACACGCCACGGCTTTTCTTTTTCTGGATGTAGACCCGAAGCAAACAACTCACCCCCTACTTCCACAAGAAATTGCGTATACCCCAACGACTGAAGCATACTTGCCAG
>PAAD01000042.1 GCA_002698745.1 Flavobacteriaceae bacterium | reverse complement strand
GTAATATATCAGAATACTTATATTGTGGAACAGACAGACAAATTAGAAAATGAGAAAAATATTTATTTCAATATTATTACTTATATGCTTCAACGGCTGTATTAAAGAAAATAAATTAAGAATTGCAATAGCTGGTCTTGCTGTAGAGTCAAGTACGTTCTCACCTGCTAAAACTTTAGAAGCTGACTTTAAAGCTAAAACTGGAGATGATGTTTTTAATTACTACCCATTTTTACAAAAAGATTCGATTAACAGACTTAGAGCAGAGTGGATTCCCTCACTAAGAGGTCATGCACTTCCAGGTGGAATAGTAACAAGACAAGCATACAATTCATTAGTTAGTAAAACTCTAGAAAGATTAGAGGACAACTTGCCTTACGATGGATTATTCTTTGATATTCACGGTGCAATGAGTGTTGAAGGAATTGATGATCCAGAAGGAGATTTTATAAAACGTATTAGAGAAGTTGTTGGGTACAATACGTTAATAACAACATCAATGGATTTACATGGAAATGTATCAGATAAATTAACACAAGAATCTGATTTAATAACATGTTATAGGTTGGCTCCCCATGAAGATGCAATAGAGTCAAAAAAAAGAGCTGTAACTAACCTTCTGGATAGATTAGAGTCTGGAAAGGGTAAGCCACTTTACAAGTCAAGAATTGAAGTTCCTGTTCTTTTACCAGGAGAAAAAACAAGTACCAGAACAGAACCTGGCAAAAGTTTATATGCAAAAGTAAATCCTGAAACTAGTAAAGAAGGAGTTATTGATGCTGGCATATGGATGGGTTATCCTTGGGCCGATGAACCTAGAAATCATGGAGTAATTGTTGTTTATGGCGATAATAAAGAAGCTGTTAAAGAATCATCTGAATATTTAGCAAGAAGTTTTTGGGATGTAAAAAATGAATTTGAATTTGTGGGGCCTGTTGGAACTTTAGAAGAAAGTATAAATTTGGCTCTAAAAAATAAAACCAAACCATTTATTATTAGTGATATGGGCGACAATCCAACAGCGGGAGGAGCTGGAGATGTAACATGGACACTAGATAAACTGTTAAAAAGAAAAGAATTTAAAAATGAGAACGGTCCATCATTAATATATGCTTCGATTCCAGGACCAAAACTTATAAAAAAAGCTTTGAAATTAAAAATTGGAGATTATGTAGAAGAATATGTTGGTGCTGAGGTAGATAATCGATACTCTCCACCAATTCTGTTGAGGGGTGAAATAAGATCGATTAAAAAGGGAGACATAAATGCTAAAACTGAAATAGTCATAAAAACAGGAAGCATAGATGTTATTGTAACAGAAAAAAGAAAGCCTTATCATTATATTAAAGACTTTACAGATTTAAATTTAAAACCTAGTGAGTCAAATATCATTGTTGTCAAGATTGGTTACTTAGTTCCTCAACTCTACGATTTAAATAAAGGATGGATAATGGCTTTAACTCCTGGGGGTGTTGACCAAGATCTATCTAGATTAAATTATAAAAGGATTAAAAGGCCAATGTTTCCAATAGATAATTTTACTGTGGATCCAGATCTAAAAGCAGTCTTTATACCAACATCCAATTAAATAGTTTTTAACAAATTATAAGTTTTGTCTTTATTATATTATTATTGATTGGTTTTGAAAAGTTTGCTTAATTAAATACAAATATTCCTTGTTTACAAATGAAATAATAATTGGATTATAAGAATAATTTATGGATACTTTAAGTCATGCATTATATGGAAAGGGGATATTTGGATACAGGAAATACAGATGGTTTTCTTTTTTATTTGGAGCAATTCCAGATTTACTATCTTTTGGAGTTTATTTTGTATTCCAAATTTTTTCAAGTGGTCTCGATTTAGAAAAATCATTTTCAGAAAAAATTCCACTTTGGGTTTATAGTCTTTATGACATTTCTCATAGTTTAGTAATAGCATTTATTTTCATAGGCATTGCTTACAACGTAAATAAAGATTTTGCATGGCCGATGTTAGGTTGGCCATTACATATAGTTATTGATTTATTTACACACAGCATTGAGTTTTTCCCAACTCCAATATTTTGGCCAATTTCAAATTATAGATTTGATGGCATTCCATGGTCAAATCCATATGTTTTAATGTTTAATTTTGTTTTAATAATTTTGATTTTTATTATTAGAAGGAAAAAACATAGCTTGAGGACTTGACTTATAGTCAAAAGGTCGAGGGTTCGAATCACTTTCTCTCTACTTTTAAGTAATTATTATGAGGTTTTTCTATTTGCAGGTTTTTATATTTTTTGTTAATATTAGTGCATTTGCACAAGTTTTTGAAGGGTTTATAACCATACAGCATAATCAAGTCGATAGGCGTTTTTATTTATATGTGCCAAATGATCATCAAAATGTCTCATCTACCCCCTTATTATTTAATTTTCATGGAGGTGGAGGAGACCCAGTTTCATATATGAATTACACAAGTGACATGCGTGAACTCGCTGAAGCTAATAACTTTATATTAGTTTATCCTGAAGCAACTACTGATCCTAACACTGGAAGTATTTCTTGGATTGATAAAGCTAGTAATGAAAGCCCTAGGGATGAGACACTTTTCGTAGAAGCTATTATAAATTTAATAAATACTGATTACTCAATAGACTTGGACAGGATATATGCATGTGGTTATTCTGAAGGGGGTATCTTTTCTTATGAACTCGCTTGTAGATTAAATAACATGATAGCTGGTATTGCGTCTGTCTCAGGAAGTATGCTTTCTGAGACAGAAAGATCAAATCTTGGGTTTATAGATTGTTCCCCTGAACACCCAACAGCAATTATGTTAATTGCTGGTACCAGTGACGAGAATGCCCATTCTAGATACCAGGGTTGCTGTTTAGATTATGGACTAGACTCTTATTATTTGTCGGTTGAGGAAATTACAACTTATTGGAAAAATTACAATGTTACTGACACTAATCCAATAATCTCAGAAGTATCTAATACAAATACTTCTGATGGAAGTACAGTCGATAGAAAAATTTGGTCAAATGGAACTGGTGGTGTTAAAATACAGGAATTAAAAATAATTGGAGGTGAGCATGACTGGCCAGGCAGTTCAGGTAATATGGATATAAATGCTAATGATGAGATCTGGGAGTTTTTATCAAAATTTAATAAAAACGGAATGATAGGGAATTTAAATTTATTTGATGAAAAAAAATCTATTTCTATATCACCAAATCCATTTGACAGTTACGTTAGAATTGAGGGAATCGATAATGAATTATTACATATTTATGATCTACATGGCAGGAAATATAATCTTAAAATCAATCAAAACATACTTGACACAAAATCCCTTCAAAGCGGAATTTATTTTTTAGCCATTAAAGAGGAAAAGCTTATTTTTAAGTTAATTAAATACTAGTTCTAAAAGCACACTGGTTTTAATAATTTTAAATTAAAACCATGAGTTCATGTAAATGCTTGACTCGAAGTCAAAAAGTTGCTAGTTAGAGTCCAACTCCCACTAATTCTAAACCTACTAATTTTGATAAAGTAAATTTACAGAAGATTTGCATCTAAGGATATTTTACAATTTAAAGCGCCAGAAATAGGACAATTATTTTTAGCATCATTTGCTAATTCAACAAACTTGTCTTTACTTATTTTTGGAACTTTACCTTTTAAATCTAAATCTATAGATATAACCTTTCCGTCTTCAAAACTTAGGATAGCTTCTGTATTCAGTTCATCTGGATTAAAGTTTGCCTCGTTTAAAACAAAACTCAATTTCATGTTAAAACATCCGACAAGAGCTGCAGCTATTAGTTCTTCGGGATTAGTCCCAAGTTTACCATCATCATTTTTGAACCTGGTTTTAAAACTGTAAGGCATATTATTGAAAGCACCACTTTGGGAGGATAAAACACCAATTCCATCCATTCCATCACCTTCCCATGTTGCATTTACTATTCTTTTCATCATATATTGTTTTATATTCTAAATTACTAAAAGATATTAAACCACAGGCATATCCTCTATTTTTGGTTTTGCTACTTCTAAACCTATTAAATAGCTTTAATTATATTTGACTTATGAAACATATATTATCTTCTATATTTATTTTGTGTGTGATCTATGCCCATGGGCAAGAACAGACAAGACTTTCACTGGAACATTACAAAGATTATGAATGGACCTCAAATCCCAAACTCTCTAATGATGGAGAACAAATCCTTTACTCTAGAACTTGGATTAACCTTGTTGACGACAAACGTGAGACGGATTTATGGATAATGAATATAGATGGTTCAAATAATCGATTTTTCTTTAATGGATCTAATGGTAAATGGTCACCTGTTGGAAATAAAATTGCATTCACCAAAAAAGGCAAGCCAAATGGAACACAGATTTTTGTGAAGCATTTTGGTGTTGAAGGAGAACCTACGCAGATCACAAAAGTAGAAAAGACTCCTTCAAGTATGGAATGGTCTCCAAATGGCGAGTATATTGCATTTATAATGCACGTAGCTTCAGAACCTGCCCTAAAAACTAAAGGTCTTCCTGCTCAACCTAAAGGGGCAACTTGGACTAAAGCACCCATAGTTATCGATCAGGTTGATTATAGCCAAGATAGAGTTGGTTTTCTTGAACGAGGTTTTCGTCAGCTCTTTATTGTTTCTTCTGAGGGGGGAACTGCGAGACAAATCACATTTGGAGAATATGATGACATATCGGGTGGAATTGCATGGTCTAAGGATAGCAAAACAATAATTTTTAGTAGCTATCAAAGGCCAGAAGCTGAATATGCACTTGGACATTCTAATCTCTATGCAGTAAATATTAATACCCTTGAGCTAAAAGAGCTTACCACTCGTAAGGGAACAGAATCATCCCCTAATGTTTCACCTGATGGATCTAAAATTGCGTTTGTAGGATCGACTTGGTCAAAAAACTTCTATAATGATCGTAAAATGTATATTATGGATATCGATGGTTCAAATTTAAAGTGCGTGACCAATGATTTAGATCAAATACCAAGTTCGGCTATTTGGGCAAATAATAGTTCTAAAGTTTATTTTAATGTTAGAGAATATGGTCAAAGCAACATATATAGTGCGGATTTAATGGGGAAAGTAAAAAAAGTTACCAAAGGGGACCACATGCTAACTATGACCGATTTAGTTGGAAGTAATGCTGTAGCAAGTTGGAGTAATCCATCAAACCCAAATGATATTGTTAGCTTTTCTGTTGAAAAAACAAATAATATAAAACGCCTTACTGAAGTAAATAAAGATATCTTTTACAATGTAGAATTTGGACAAATAGAAGAAATAACATATAAATCTGTAGATAATAAAAAGGTGCAAGGGTGGATTGTAAAACCACCACAATTTAATTCAAAGAAAAAGTACCCATTAGTACTTCGAATTCACGGAGGACCTCATAGCATGTATAATGTGGGATTCAACTATAATTTTCAATTACATGCAGCACAGGATCAAGTTGTATTATACACAAATCCTAGAGGGTCAACAGGCTATGGATATGACTTTGCCAATGCAATCCAGAATGCATATCCAGGAAATGATTATGACGATATCATGGCAGGAGTTGATGAAGTTATTTCAAAGGGATATATTGACGTAAATAAAATGTACGTCTATGGTGGAAGTGGAGGTGGAGTATTGACGAGTTGGATTGTTGGAAAAACAGATCGATTTGCTTCTGCTTCTGTAAACTATCCTGTTACTAATTGGTTTTCTTTTGTCGGAACGACTGATGGTTCAGTTTGGTATAATAATTTTAATAAATATCCTTGGGAAGATCCTAGTGAACACATTAGGAGATCTCCCTTAATGTATGTTGGAAATGTAAAAACACCAACGATGCTAATGTGTGGAGAAGAAGATTTAAGGACACCAATATCTCAAACAGAGGAATATTATCAAGCATTAAAAATGAATAAAGTTCCAACCGTAATGATAAGGTTTAACGAAGAATATCATGGAACAAGTAGAAAACCATCAAATTTTTTAAGAACTCATGGTTACATTAATGCTTGGTTTGACAAGCACTCCACTAGAAAAGAATCAAATTAATTAAAGATTCTGAAGAAATACTAACCTTTGATTTTTCATTATAATTATTTATTGTACAATAATAACTGATGACTCTTTTTTACCTTAAATAAAATCAAATTGTCCGAGTAAGAACTAATGATTTAGCCTCCCAAATAACGGATTTCAGTGTAATAGACTAATGTTTGATCACCATTTTTTAGTTTAAAACTTGGCGATATGGTTTGTTTTCCAGTTTTCAATTTCACATTAAAATAAATTCCATTTTTAACTTTTTCAACTGATGTAATTGGTTTATTATCATTAATTAAAATATTTGCTGAGATTATATTCATTGAAACACCATTTTTAACTTCATCCCAATATAAGCTAGGTGGTGTATAATTGTTTAGACTAGCATTTAGAGGTAAATCAATTTCATTTGGCCACCTTCTCAAAATAAGCTCGTAATTGCCTGCTTTCTTAACATCTATATGAAAATTACCCAATTCATAAGCATTACCAGATCTAATATCTTTTTGATGCCATGCGGTTATTGAATTTACATACACATCGTGGGCTGTTAAAACATTAGTTGTATTTGGGAAAATATCTATGTATGAATAACGAAATTCTTTAGATGCCTCTTCCCACCAAATATCATAAAAATGAGCCATACTTTTGGCAATCTTTGGGTAATCTTTGATAATATTTAGTTTTTGGCCTGGATCATTAGACATGTTGTATAATTCATCACCATTTACTAATCGCCAATTTCCATACATAACACAACTTTTTTTTCCCTTTTTTGGCCATAGGTTTCTTTGAGTGTCCGTAACTAACATTCGATCTACTTCAGTGTCATTTTGAATATATGCACTTAAATCTATCCCATCAATTGATTGTTTGGGATTATATGCAATGTTTGCAAGTTTCGAAAGAGTCGGTAACACATCAACATGAGCCGAAAGACCATTATATAATTTCCCGCTACTTAAACCCTTGCTTTTCCACTGCATTATCATGGGAACACGATGACCGCCATCATACTCGCTTGTTTTAGTGCCTCTCATACCGGCATTATAACCATACCATTTTTTTTCTTTTTTATCATATCTATAGCCATTTGATGTTCCATTATCCGTTGTAAAAATGACAATGGTATTTTCTGTAAGTCCCAAACTTTCTAAATGATTTAGTAACCTACCAAAATTATCATCAATGTTTGAAATCATTCCATAAAATCGTTTTTGAGATTCTAATAAATTATCATTATATCTATAAATTTCATAATATTTTTCAGGAACATTAAATGGGCTATGTGGCGCATTGAGACTCAAATAACAGAAAAAGGGGGTTTCCTTGTGTTTTTCAATAAACAAAAGTGCTTCATCAAAAAAAACATCTGTACAATAGCCTAATGTTTTTTCCGGTATTCCATTTCTAAAAAAGGTATCATCGAGATAATCATTACCCCAGTAATCCGGGGTTTGACCAACACCACCACCCTTATGATAAAAGGTTTCTTGAAATCCGCGCTGTTCAGGAAGAAAAGAATAATTATCCCCTAAATGCCATTTCCCAAACATTGCTGTTTTATAGCCTGCAGATGAAAACACATCTGCAATGGTTTCCTCGTCTTGATTTAATAAGGAACAACCTGCATTTGTATGCCAAACTCCGTTTCTTAAACAATTCCTAGCAGTCATTAAACCGGCTCGGGTGGGTGAACAAGTAGTTCCAACATGATAGTTTGTAAAATTTAATGACTGTGATGCAAAAGCATCAATATATGGTGTTTTAATTTCACTGTTACCGTTACAGCCTAAATCTCCATATCCTTGATCATCTGTCATCACAAAAATGATGTTGGGAAAAGTTTTGCTAACGTCTCCATTTTTGCATGCTAATAATTGTAAGCATAAAAATAAAATTAAACAGTACTTAAATAAACTTTTCATTTAATTATAAAAATTTAATATTCCAATACCAAAGCTGTGTGACAAGTGAATTCTGGAACAACTACCCTTATCTGATTATTTATTTTCTTTATTTTAAGTTCAATGTTTTCCGGCATCAAAAACACCTTTTTAATGTTTTCCTCAAGGTTAATTACAACATTAGTATCATAGATAGGCGTTAAGTCATCAATGACCTGAGCTACTCCACGCTGTATTGGTACGGCATAAAGCAGGTGAGCAACATAGCGTTTTTTTTCAGGAAAATGCAGTAGATTGATACGGCCTGAACTCGGTAAATTAACCCTCAACATAGGGGCTTTCAATAAAGCATCCAATGCATTTTTAAATAACTCCCTGTGAATTTGAGCCCCATACTTTAAGTACATTTTATCTAATGCATGGGCTACTACCATTATATTACCATATCTGTAAATTGCGGGGTGCATGGCTGTCTGTAGATTATAAGGGGTATTTTGATGAGATGTATAATGCCCTTTTGTTCGGCTAAAATATGGTTCTCGAATGCTAGCAAGGAGATCCACTTCAGAATTGGGTTTGATTTTAAAAGCTGGAATGTAATTCAAAAAAGGAGATCGCACCAGGTTTTTTGACAAAACTTCCGAAACTACTGTATAATCTACATCATAACTAGCCTTGCCAAGATAAGTACCGCCAACATCAATTGCAAAACCTGACTTATCTGTTTTTAAAGCTCCTTCACCAAGGATTAATAATTTACCCCCATTAGAAATAAATTGATTTAAAGTTTCAACATTTTCAGCAGATAAATTTGGCTTGCTTGGAATTACTATGACTTCTAAATGGGACCAATCTCTTAAGTTGTTTACCACCACAAAATTTGTTTGAGTGTCTAATAATAATAGACTTGTAGCTTGTTCTGTATGGTTGTCAAAGGTCATCCATAATCCCGTTTTGGCAACTTGTTTTCCACCTGGTCCATATCTTTCAATACTTTTAACATACGAAAATGCAGAACCTATATTTTTATAAGTTTCCATATCAATAATTCCTGAGGGGTGTAATTGATCACCAAAATTTACATTGGCACCAAAAGCAATCATGGATGCAGCTTCGTATTTCAAAGCGTTAGGGTATTTAAAACCTCCAAACTCCCCCCATGCGGTATGAAATTTTCCGCTCATCCCTGTAACAGGTTTACCCATATTGCTGAAATATTTAGCCCGCAACGGAAATTCATTATAGCCCTCCCAAGTAGTGGGTAAATCTTCTAAATCAAAACTGGTATTATATTCATAAAGTTTATATTTAAAAGTATTGGAATTGTTCATATGGGTGGACCAGTTATAAAATATAGAGGCATCTGGATGATATTTCTTAATAATAGCATTGCAAGAAGCCATAAAAAACTTAAGCTTTTGAACATGATACTTTTCAACTTCCAAATCATTATCTATATCTATACCAGCTCTTTTAAAACCCGCCCTGCTGTAATCATTATAGTTGATAGCATTGTTGGGAATTATATCATACCAGAACCCATCAACTTTATAATTTTTACATAATTCCTCGGTTTGTTTTAAAATAATGTCCAAATAACCTCCTTCTGGCATTAACAGTTCCCAAGTAAAATTTGGGTAGGGATCATTATATTTTAAGGATTTAATCAAATCCCCTTTTTTTGACTTACCTCTTTTATTTTTAATTATCCATTCCGGGTGGCTTAACGCATCCAATACAGACCAGCCTATTGCAAAATAAAATGGGGTTTTTACACCAATTTCATGAGAGGCTTCGAGCTGAGCTTTTAACAGATCAAACTCTAAGTTGGGATGTTGGGTGCCTACTTTAGTTGGGTAATATGAGTAACCGTGATGTCCTTTAGCAAAAATATTAATGGAGTTGACATGAGCACTTTTTAAAGCTTTTTGCCATAAATTTTTATCAAATTTCCTGCCTATATTTTGAAGTTGTTCAGAAGTATGAAAATCTAGATGGACTTGACGAGTTGAAAAATCTTCGGATGATATTTTTGGATTTTGTGCATTTAAAATACTTACAAAAATCATTAAATAAATTATGAGGTTTAAAATTTTCATTTTTTTAAATTTATTATTGATCCCAAAGTCTAAACGGATCGTCAATCGCTTTCATTTCTGCTAACAAAAGTTCTTCCATTTCTTTGCGCTTTACAGCATATTTTTTTTGGTCGGCTAAATTGATTTGATTAATTTTTGGGATATTGCCCGTAAGTGAAATTATTTTAGGATGCCTATGTTCAATTAAGAGCTCATTTGGATTATCTTTTAAATTGAAAAGTTGAGTTTTGCGAACTTGACCATTCATAACATCGTATTTAATAAGTTTCCAGTCTCCTTTTTTTATGGATCTTATACCGGGTTTAGTTCCCCCAGAGTAAACACCATAAATGACATCTCTTATAGTTTTATCTTTGCCTTCGAGCACCGTTTTAAAACTCTTTCCATAAACGGTTTCTGGGATTTCAATTCCTGCCAAATCACAAAGCGTTGGCAAAACATCTGATAAATAAATATTCCCCTTTACTTTTATATTACTTTCGATATTAGGCCCTTTAATAATAAATGGAATTTTTATACTATGTTCATATAAATTTTGTTTGCCCATCAAGCCGTGTTTTCCAACTGCAATCCCGTGATCAGAGATAAATAAAATATAGGTATTATCCAACTCTCCTGTAGCTCTTAATTTTTGAAGCACACGACCAATTTCAGTATCAATAGCTTCAATTGTTGCTAGCTCTTTACCTCTTTCATTTCTAACCGTAGCTTCGTCTCGTTTTGTCATAACCCCTTCAACACTATTCTCGTCTCTTAAATCTGGATGACCCTCCTCAAATGGATGGGCTGGCAAATAATTAATGGGTAATTTTGGAGTCTTTGGGTTGACTACTGTTGGGGGGCCTGGATTAACAGCACCATATTTTTTAAGAAGTGCTTCATTACCTCTTCTTGGATCGTGCGGATGTGAGAAACCCAAATAAATAAAGAAGGGTTGTTCTGTAGGTTCATCAATTCTTCTGTTTAAGTAGTCAATGACTTTATTGGAATGCCATTGGCTGCCATTTTCATCATTAGCTTCTCTGTTAGTCTTATCATAGCGTTCGTCAAAAAGTAAATTTGCACCTTCGTAACTGTTACCGCGCTTACAAGTTCTAAAAGTATAATATCCAGCTCTTTTAAACAGTGCTGGAAGGCTGTAATAAGACGGGTCCTCTGAGCTTATTTGTGCGTAATTTTTCTTTATTTGATGTATATAATCTAGGGGTGGGTAACTCACATTTAGATTCTGAGTTTCCCAAACATTTCTGCCGGTCATCAGCATACACCGAGATGGAGTGCAAACCGCAGCTCGAAATGATCCCATATGGTGTGCAGAGGTCAGAGTGAGACCTTCAGTAGCAAGCTTGTCTATATTTGGGGTGTCACAAAAAGTATCTCCATAAACTCCAAGTGTTTCTGCATCTTGATCGTCGGTAATAATTAAAAGTATGTTGGGTTGTTTTTGATTTGTATTTTGAGCTATAGAAAAGAGCCCATTTAGAATCATACATATTATTGCTAAATTTTTTATATTAATTAATATTTGTGATTCAACAGTCATTGTTGTAAAGTTACTTAGCGTATACTAAAATTTAAACATGGTTTGTATTAAAAGAGTTACTAGGATAAATTTTGAATGGTCTGATTTTGGATGTTTTGGATAATTTTTTTTGAGTCGCACCTTTAAATATTTTATTTATTAATTAATTTTTTACACCATTTAAATTAAATACTTCTATTTTATTTTCTCCAATTCTCAACAATTCAAAAGGTCCAGGTTTGGGTGATTTTAAATCACGTTGATTGTTTGAAAAATCACTATTTAAAACCAGCTCTGAGCCGTCGCTATTTTCAAAAGGAGTTTCCGTTTGAAAAGAGCTTCCCAAAATAGATGTTGTGATAAGCCTGGTTTCTAATCTCTTGTAACTTTTATCAACATTTATCTTTAAAAAAACCTTCTCGCCAATATGTTGAATAGATGCTGAGGGATCAAAATTAGAATTTACAATATTAATCTGTTCTCTGTTGAAAGGTAATGCTTTGTTATAGTATAAATTAGATTCTATAAAAACAGGCAGTTTAAGAGCTGCAAAATCATTTGGCCTTTTCATGTCCTGATACCAAGAGTCGCTAGAAAGCGGAAAGCCATTAAAAGCATTAAGACCTGTAAATAATTGGTTATTTTTTGAAGAGGTATTACAACTGAAAATATTATTGTAAAAGTGATCATCTCCGTGATTAATGCCCATCAAGCCTGCAACTGCAGTAGAGTGTGGGAAATGGTAAGGCGTAAAACGACTGGGCGCCAGACGCATCAAAATATTTCCTCCAATTAAGTTATGGAGATATGCAGTGCCTTGAGATACATTGATGATTGAATTTTCTGAAAGCATTATGTTATTATCAACCACCATTGGGCCATGGTTGACCTCATTAAAAAAGTCCTCGTTAAAATTGTTGTAAAAAATATTTTTCGAAACCCGAGTTCCTTGGGATTGCCAATCCAACCAAAGCCCCCGATAGTTATTGTGAATTAAATTTCGATGAATAGATGTGTCAATTGCTGCATGTAATTTTATACCACCCGTCTCGTAACCAAAAAATTGTTGTTTAGTGTGGATATTATATATATGATTATTATAAATTTCGCTAAAAATGGCCCCTAAATGACCACATATACCTGCTTGTTCACAATTTTTGATAGTGTTGTTTCTAACAATATGAGAACCTATCGACTCCTTAGACCAGCCCTTTGAAAGGGCATCAAAAACAACTTCTCGTTGTCGCTGAGTTCCGTGTTTAACTTTTAAATTTGTCCATTCATTTTGTCCAGTACTTGACTCCTTCCCAAGACTTATCCCAGTACATTTTGAATCAGATATCAAATTGTTTTCAATAATCCAACCTTTACTCCAATTGGGACCGATAAGTCCTTCTTGGTGTGCAGTTGGAGGCGCCCATTGGGTGGCAGCATGAGCCATTTTAAAACCTCTAACGGTAATGTAGTTTATTCCTGTTTGCTTTGGAAAAAAAACTGTTGGGCGAACATTAATCTCTACTATTTCCTCATTTGGATTCAGACCCTTAAAATTTGCATAGATGGTGGTTGTTTTATCATCCACCTCACAAAACCATTTGTACTTTGATGCTTCAGAATCTGCCGCTCTATTGAGAGCTGTTTCGTGAAAAACCTTATTTAGTTCATCTATTTCATAAAGTGCCTCACCATTAATATAAACTTCACCAAGATGGTGTTCCCTACCAAAAGTATTCATAAGCCAATCGCCCTTAACAATTTCCTCGTAAGGATTGAAATCATTAAAAAAACTGTTATTAATTTGCACTTTCCAAATCGAACCTTTATGTAATTTCCAACCAGTAATGATTTCAGAACCCTTTATCCAAACATCTTCGCCTTGAGCTGCTTGGTATATAATACGATCGTTGTCATTAAGACCTCCAAAGGATGGATTAATCCACTCACGATAGGTTCCCTCATGCACAGTTATAGATGACCCAGGCAAAGCAATCTTAGCAGCTTTTGATATTGTTTTAAATGGACTTTCCTTCGTGCCAGAGTTATTATCATTCCCCCGTTTAGAAACATGAAATTCTTGAGACACTAAAAAGTGCGACATAAAGACCGAAAAAATCAAAAACACACTTAATTTTAAATTCATTTTTTGAAAAATATTAAATAGTACATATTATTAATAAACATATAAAAATGAAGGAAATTTTTCTGAAAGATTCAAATCATTTTATGTAATAAATAAATTACTATTAAAATTATGTTTCGTTAATAAAAATTAATGTTGACTAGCCTATAATGTAAGTCACTAAAGAAACAACCCCTTAATACTTACCCCAGTTTATTTACCAATATTTTAACTGAATATTAGGTGTAAAATGTCAAAAAATAATACATTTTTAAGTTTTTTAATTGTAATAACAATTAGTCCTCTATCCAAAATTTCGTTAATTTAGTTATCATAAAAAATTAAACCAATTTCACAATGAAATTACTTAAAGTAGTACTTTTTTTTATAGCCCCCATATCTCTATTTGGACAGTTAAAAAAAATAACAAATAAGGAAATTTGGAGTTATGAATTTTCAGCAGAAAAACTTCAGGAAATACATCCTTTGAGTTCTGCAAGTCAATACACTGTTTTGGAGGTTAATAGAAAAACAAGGGTTTCAAAAGTTGTAGCTTACGATTATGCCACTGCTGAATTTGCCGAAGAAATTGTTAATTCATCCTTAAAAGTTTTAATTCCGTTTTTTACATCTTATAACTTTTCTGAAGATGAAAATAAACTTTTGTTAGAATCTGAATCAGAACCAATTTATAGAAGATCAAAACGTGCTAAATATTATGTTTACGATCGGACAACTAAAAAATCCAATTTACTTTTTGGGTTTAAAGTTCAAGAACCTAAATTTTCACCTGACGGTTCTAAAGTTGCTTTTGTTTACAATAGGAATGTTTTTATTAAAAATCTTGATTCAAATGAAATAAATCAAATAACTACTGACGGAAGTGACCATATTATTAATGGTTTAACAGACTGGGTTTATGAAGAAGAGTTTGGATTTGTTCGTGCATTTGAATGGAATGCAAACGGGACAGCTTTAGTTTTTATGAAGTTTGATGAAACTATGGTTCCGACATACTCAATGGATATTATCGGGAAGGATTTATACCCTTCACCCTATACTTTTAAATATCCTAAAGCAGGTGAAAATAACTCAGTTGTAAGTTTACATTTATATTGTATAAAATCTGAAAAACTATCGGAAGTAAAACTTGGAGATGAAAAAGTATATTACATTCCTAGAATTAAATTTGGCCCCGACAAAAACAAGTTAATTGTTCAAACAATAAATAGACACCAAAATCATTTGAAATTGTGGACTTATAATATTGAAAAACAAACTGCAAATATTCTTTTAGAAGAAAAAGAAAACACCTATGTAGACGTTCATGATAATTTAAAATTTCTAAAAGATGAGAGTTTTCTTTGGACTAGCGATCGAGATGGGTACAATCATATTTACCATTATAAAGCAGACGGAACTCTTAAAAATCAAATCACAAAAGGAGCTTGGGAAGTAACTAGTTTTTTTGGATACCAAGAAAAAACACGAGAGGTATATTATGCTTCCGTTGAACCTGGCAGTACTGAACGTGCTGTTTATTCGATAAAACTCAACGGTTCCAGAAAAAGATCTTTGAGCCCAGAAAACGGAACTAATGGAGTTGCTTTTAGTGCAGATTACAGCTATTACATTCATACATTCGAGGATAGTAATACACCCACTCAATATAATTTAAGATCTACCAAAACAGGAAAAGTAATTCGTCCAATTGAAGATAATATTACCGTAAAAACTAAACTTAAAGATTATATTATTTCTGAAAAGAAATTTTCAAAGATTAAAGTAAACGGGAATAATTTAAATATGTGGATGATAAAGCCTAAAGATTTTGATCCCAATAAAAAGTATCCACTTTTGATGTTTCAGTATTCTGGACCAGGATCTCAACAAGTAGCAAACAAATGGAATAATTTAAATGATTACTGGCATCAGAGTTTGGCACAAGAAGGATATATAGTTGCTTGTGTAGATGGCCGAGGAACTGGGTTTAGAGGATCTAAATTTAAAAAAGTGACCTACATGAAATTAGTTTATTTTGAAACTTTAGACCAAATTGAAGCGGCTAGAAAATTAGGTCAGGAAACATTTATTGATGAAGATCGTATTGGAATTTGGGGATGGAGTTATGGCGGACATATGTCAACCAACTGCCTGTTAAAAGGAAACGATGTATTTTCATTAGCAATTGCTGTCGCTCCAGTTACCAGCTGGAGGTTTTACGACACAATATATACAGAACGTTTTATGAGAACGCCTCAAGAAAATCCCGAAGGATATGACCTTAATTCTCCATTCAATTACCCAGAATTACTAGAAGGTGATTATTTGTTAGTCCATGGTTCGGGAGATGATAATGTTCACTTACAAAATACAATGCGAATGGCAGAGGCATTAGTTCAAGCGAATAAACCATTTGAATTGATGATTTATCCAGATAAAAACCATGGCATTTACGGAGGAAATACACGTATGCATCTTTACAATAAAATGACTAATTTTATTCTAAATAAACTATAATATTCATTTTATCATACATCAGTAAGATCAAAAAAAATTATAAATATATTTTTTGCCTATTGATTAATTTGATCAATCAAACATTAAATGAAGCAAGTTCTAAGCCCCTTTAATTTAAAAATTAACTATGTAAAAAACATAAACTAAACGAGAATTAAAACACAAAAAACCATCATGAAAAATTTTTAAAACTACTCTCACAATAAAAAATCCTTTTTTTATATTTAAGCATGACTGAATTAAGGTTCCATAAGTTCAATTTTTATTTAATCCCTATTGTGTTATCTACGTTTTTGGTATTATCACAAGTTTTTGGAATCGTTTACTTTTTTGTATTTGATGTTGAATTAGATATTTATGAATTTTTTATTGATATACCACAAAATTTGATATTATTAATTTTTCCCATTTTATTAATTTGTTATAATGTTGTGATAATTGATGAAAAGGGATTTAAAAGAATAGCTGTTTTATTTCCATTAATTAGAAAAAACGTAAAGTGGAATAAAATTAAATATTATGCAAAAGTGACAGAAGTCTACAAAAAAAGAGGTCAGGTTAACAAAATAAAAGCTTTATGGTTAATCGACAAAAAAGGGCACTTGATATTTCGGTTAAAAAATGATTATCAATATAAATCAGAAAGAGTATTTGGTATTATTAATAAAATGACTGATACTAAAGCTTTAAGTATTGAAGTAGATAACCCATATGCAATTCGTAGTGGCTTCAAAAAGTTAAAAAATGAAAAAAATATTTCACAATAGTGTTGTTGAGAAAAATGTTATAAATAAGGATATTATCTTTTTTAGTTTTGCTACTTCTAACCCACTTATGTAGATTTCTAAACACGTTTATTATATTTGAAGTATGAATAAATTAAATATATTATTTGTTTTAATTTCAATTTTTATGAACGGTCAAAGTATTGATATAATCAACCCTGAAAATGGTGTTGGTGTAAAAAATTGGAGTATAATTAATGATGATGTTATGGGTGGAGTTTCATCATCAAGCATTAGTATAAATAATGAGAATAATATAGTTTTCAGTGGGTTCTTGTCACTTAAATATAATGGCGGATTTGCATCCTCAAGGTTAAATTACAGTGAAAAAACACTATTGGGAGTAAAATCTTTTAAAATTAAATTTAGAGGGGATGGCAATACATATAAACTCAGACTTAGACAAAATAACAGACGAGCTTCTTACTCATATAATTTTAAATCTTTGAGAGGTAGATGGATAGAAAAAACTATCTTAATTAATGACTTTAAACCTACTTGGAGAGGTAATACATACATTAACTACCCTGAGTTACAAATTGAAAAAATAAATACAATTGGATTACAAATATCTGATAAGCAAGAAGGGGAATTCAAATTGGAATTGAAGTACCTCAAGGCACTTTATTAAAGACCATTAAAATAGTTTGTAATTTCTAATTACACAAAACACACTCCGATTTTAAATTCTCAAGAAATAAAACTTAATTTTTAAATGGAAATGATGAATGATGAAGATCTATTTTCAATTCCCCTTCAATTATCTTGTAGCCAAATGTGTATTCTACTTTTGCTTCGTTGCCATCAAGATCAGTAAAAAAATAATTCCCCATTGAAATGGCTCTTTCTTGTTCTAATATGAATCCTGTGTTCTCAAACCTTACCTTTGTCCAGGGTTGTATTGCAAAACCTTTGTCCTCAAAACAAACTCTATCATCACCAGCAATAAAATAAGACAATGCTTCGGATTTTGTAGGTCTAAACTGATCTGTCTCACACTTGGTTGGTTTGAATAATACAGGACCTGCATCAAAAGCGTAACGCTCATCCAAAAATTTGTTGGCGAATGCCTCACATTCCGTTCTGTTTTCTTTTAATGATCCGATTTTTACCACACCATTTCCCCATTCCTGTTGTACTTCTAACACTTGTTCTTTTGTTATCATTTTATATAAAATTTAATTTACCGTATTTATTAAAAATTTATTATTCAAATTTATGAAAAATGCTATATGGTATAGTGAGTTTTTAAATCAGAAAAAATACTTCAAACCGTAGTTTAGAGTTTAGGGTTTTCATTTGCAGTACTTGATGTTGTAAAGATGAAATAAAGCAAGTAATGAAGCAGAAAAGTAAGTTATAAATTCTGGAATTCGAAATGTCTCAGTTTTTTCATTCATAATTATTAAAAAAAGTATAAGCCAGCTAAACCAAAATAAATATTTCATTGTTTTTAGTCTAGTGATTTTAGCTGAGAAATAAACCATAAAAAAAGAAGTGAGAACAAATACATAATCTAGGTTACTCCACAAATTATAATACATTGATGATTCTTTATTCAAAGTTAAAAATGAGATAAAGATTAGTGGCCCCGAGATACAATGAATTACACAGAGCGAACAAGTCAATATCCCAAAAAAATCTGAGTTGTTTGATAAATATTTTATACTTTTCAAATGAAATAAATTATTAGGCAAATCTAATAAAGATACTTTGTTATTGCAACAAAGTTGCAGTAATGTTAATGAGTATAACTGGAAAACCAAATCAACATAAATTTTGTTAAACGAATTTAAGTTTGACAAAACAGCAATTACAGCAGTTTAACTTATACTGAAATTGAATTCAAAATTAGTTTTATATTTTATTGAAAAATGGGGTTTTTAAACACAATATTATTATTTCTAAAAAATTTACTTTTTGTTTATTTAAATCTATGTGTCGTTTTCATTTCAATTGCACAAGAAATTGATGAAATTGAAAATATAATTGAAAAGCTTTCAATTGAAGAAAAAATAGCTTTATGCCATGCACAATCAAAATTTAGTTCTTCAGGTGTCCCAAGGTTAGGAATTCCTGAACTATGGATGTCGGATGGCCCTCATGGAATTCGGGCAGAAATGAATTGGGACGACTGGAACTACGCAAATTGGACCAATGATTATGTCACCGCATTCCCTGCATTAACGTGCCTGGCAGCCACATTCAATCCAGATTTGTCTCTTGAGTATGGTACAAGCTTAGGGGAAGAGGCTAGATACAGAAATAAAGATGTCTTGTTAGGTCCTGGAGTAAATATATATCGCACACCTCTGAATGGAAGAAATTTTGAATACATGGGCGAAGATCCATATTTAAGTTCTAAAATGGTTGTGCCTTATATCAAAGGAGTTCAGCAAAATGGGGTTGCTGCTTGTGTAAAACATTTTGCACTAAACAATCAGGAGAAATGGCGCAATCATATAAATGTACAAGTAAGCGATAGGGCGCTTCATGAAATATACCTACCTGCTTTTAAGGCAGCTGTAATTGAAGGAAAAGCATGGGCTATAATGGGTGCTTACAACAAGTTTAGAGGGCAGCATTGCTGTCATAACAAGATTTTACTTAAAAATATTCTAAAAGATTTATGGCGTTTTGATGGAGTAGTTGTTTCTGATTGGGGAGGAACACATAGCACAATCGAATCCATTTACAATGGCTTAGATATTGAAATGGGGACACCTTCAGATAAAAATATATCTCATCGGTACCCTTATCAAAATAATTTTCTTGGTAAACCCTTTTTAGAAAAAATAATAAGTGGAAAGGTTGATGATACTGTATTAAATGATAAAGTTAGAAGAATATTAAGACTAATGTTTCGAACCTCACTTAATAAAACAAGACCTTTTGGGAGTATTAATAATTCAAAGCATTATAAAACAGCATACAATATTGCGTCTGAGGGAATAGTATTATTGAAAAATTCAGAATCTTTATTACCTCTAAATAAATTCAAGAAAATTAAAATTGCTGTTATTGGAGAAAATGCAAAAAAAGCTATGAGTGTTGGGGGTGGTTCGTCAGAATTAAAAACTGATAAGGAAATTTCACCATTTTCTGGTATTAAAAAAGAGTTTAATAATGCCAATGTAGTATATGCTAGGGGATATAGCTCTAATAATGATAATTCCCATGAATTGATAAATAAGGCAGTTTCTGTTGCTAGAGATGCAGACGTAGTGTTATTTGTTGGCGGCTTAAATAAAAATGCGTTTCAAGACTCTGAAGCCGAGGACAGGAAACAATTTGAACTGCCATATGGACAAATAAAATTACTTAAAGAAATATCAAAATACAATAAAAACATAGCTGTCATATTAATTAGTGGTAATGCGGTAAAAACAGATTGGAAATCTGATGTAAAAGCAATATTTCAAGCTTGGTATTTGGGGAGTGAGGCTGGAAATGTAATAGGAGATGTTTTAAGCGGAGAAATTAATCCCTCGGGTAAATTGCCATTTTCATTTCCAGAACACTTAAAAGATAATGGGGCGCACCACTATGGCGAAAAATCATATCCTGGAATAGACGGTTCTCAATTTTACAAGGAAGATATTTTGGTTGGTTACAGATGGCATGACACAAAAAATATTAAACCAAGTTATGGATTTGGTCATGGGTTATCATATACGACTTTTGAATTATTAGATTTTCAGATTGACAAAAAAAAATATGATCCTAAAGAAACTATTAAAGTTAGTTGTAAGGTTAAAAATATTGGGGATGTTGATGGAAAAGAAGTAGTACAGGTATATATTGGGAAAAAAAACTCAAAAATTAAAAGAGCAAAAAAAGAATTAAAAGGATTTAAAAAAGTTTTTGTTTCAAGTGATAATTCAATTGAGGTGAATATTAATATTGACATTAAAGAGCTTGCTTATTATGATGAAAAAAGTGCTTCGTGGAAAGTTGAAAAAGGGAATTATATTATTTATGTTGGGAATAGTTCAAGAAATATTTCTGGGGAAATTGAAATTACAATTGTTTAATTCACAGTAAAACTTAATCGACTTATATTAGCTCCTAATTCTAAACTTCTAGGCCCTGGAGATGAGTTTCCTATACTAATTTCAAATAAACCAGCATCAAAAACCGAGTTACCATCGTTATTAACAAATTGTAATATTTTTTTATCAATTTTAAACTTTACTGTTTTTGTTTCTCCAGCATTGAGTTTAATTCTTTTTACGCCTTTCAAGGTTGAATTAGGAACCCTAAAAACTGCATCCAGATCTCTAACATATAATTGCACAACTTCCTCAGTTTTATAGTCACTCATATTAGTAAGAGTTATTTGAGCAATGTTTTCTTTATCATCTGTAAAAATTGGGCTTGACATGGAAATTTCAGAATATTTAATCTTGGAATAACTAAGACCATATCCAAAAGGATACAAAGGCTTATCATCCATAAATTTATACGTCCTTTTGTTCATGCTATAATCATAGTAATCAGGTAATTGATTGATAGATTTTGGTAATGTTATTGGTAATTTTCCGGTTGGATTGATGTCACCAAAAAGAATATCTGCAATAGCTCTGCCCCCCTGTTCTCCCGGGTACCAGCAATAAATAATTGCATCTACTAATTCTTCAACATCACTTAAATCAATTGCAGAGCCTGATGAAACCACAAGAATTAGTGGTTTATTAGTCGTCTTTTTTCTTAGCTCTTTTATATATTTTATTTGATTTTTTGGCAATGAAATTTCATCTCGATCCCCATTTGCTGAAGATAAAATTGCATCTCCTTCCTCACCTTCAATAAGTGCAGATATACCCATAAATGCAATTGTGGCATCACTTGATGAAGCAAGATGCATCATAGAAAATGATGGGTTTGGTTTTGGATTATTTAGTTCAACACCTAACCTATATTTTACAGCAACCCCATAATCAACTTTTGAAACAATACCTTCTAATGGAGTAATAATTTCAGGGCTCAGTCCATTATAATTTCCAATGGCCATGTCTATATTTGCTGCATTTGGGCCTGTTACGAAAATTGTATTTAGTTTTTTACTGAGCGGCAAAACGCTATTAGCATTCTTTAAAAGTACAATAGATTTAGATGCAGCCATATAAGCTAATTCTTTATTTTCTTGGGAATTAATATGTTCAGAACCCAGATGATCGTATGGGCCAGAACCTTTTTTTTCAAACATGCCTAGTTTATAGCGAGTGACTAGAAGGCGTTTCAATGACTTATCAACATCTTTTTCGTTTAATAAACCCTTTTTTACTGCACTTGGTATTTTCCTGTATAGGTTACCACAGTTTAAATCAACTCCACCCTTAATTGCGTAAGCTACGCTCTCCTCATCAGTCAAAGTGAATTTATGATTTGATTTGATATCATTAATCGCACCACAATCAGAAACTACATGACCCTTAAAGCCCCAATCTTTTCTTAGAATACCTGAAAGCAAATCATTACTTCCACAACAGGGCTCATCATTAAGTCTGTTATATGCACACATTACAATTTCAACATTTGAATCAACAAGTGTTTTAAATGCTGGCAAATAAGTTTCATATAAATCTTGCTTACTAACAACAGCATTAAAATGATGTCTGTCGGCTTCTGGACCTGAATGAACAGCAAAATGTTTTGCACATGCAGCGACTTTTAAATAATTTGGATCACCGCCTTGTAAGCCCCTAACAAAAGCACTTCCTATTAATCCGCTTAAAAAGGGATCTTCACCATAAGTTTCCTGTCCTCTACCCCATCTTGGATCTCTAAATATATTAACGTTTGGCGACCAAAATGTTAAGCCAGAATATTGACCTTTCATTCCCCTTTTTTGGGAAATATTATACATTGCTCTGGCCTCATCTGAAATTGCAGTTGCTATATTTTCAATAAGATCAGTATCAAATGTTGCAGCTAGGGCTATAGCTTGAGGAAAAACGGTTGCCTTTCCTGCTCTAGCCACTCCATGTAAAGATTCATTCCACCAATTATATTCATCAAGACCATAATCATATAAAGCAATTGAGGAGTTTAACATTTGAGAGGCTTTTTCCTCTAATGTCATTTTTGAAATTATTTTTTCAGCACGTTCCTCAAAAGATAATTTATTTGAATTAATATTATACTGACTATTTAAATAGCCAAATGAAAAAAATAAAAAAGCTAAAATTTTAAATCTTTCCATTAATTCGGTTTTTAAGTAGTTTTATTTCTTTCTGTTGTTCTTTAATTGCATTGATTAGTACTGGAATTAAACCTAGGTAGTTCACAGATAATGTTCCATCAGTATCATCAGACTTTTTAACAAGCTCTGGAAGCACCTTAGCTACGTCCTGAGCTAGTAGACCAATTTTATTTTCTCTCTCATTAGACTTCATTGTATAGCTCTTACCGTCTATCTGCAGAAGCTTAGCTAACGTGCTTCCTAACGAAATTATATTTGATTTTAATCTAGTATCTGAGATTAAAGCAAGATCACCAGCTAATGTTACAGATCCATCATATTTAACCATAAATGCATTGGATGAATTTGATCCGGCTAAACCATTAGATGAATTTAAATCACCATTTCCAATAACAAAAGCTATACCAGCTGTGGCACCTGTATAATTGCCATCAATATTAAAGTAGCCATCATAGTTTTCTGGATCAATTGTAGTATCCCCTAAGCCTGATAAATTATTAACACCTATTGCTAACATTCCAAAGTTATCAGAAACAGTTGATAATCCAAGTGCTGTAGAAGCTTGGTTCAAAGCACTAGTGTTTTTATTCGCAGTAAATGAGCTTCTTCCAGAAGCAGTTGTGTTTGAACCGATAGCTGTAGCACTACCGCCAGTTCCTTTGTTTGAGTTTATATCACCTGCTGTATTTTGATAACCAGCTGTAAAGTTTGTAGTTCCCCAAGAAATATTTTCTTGTCCAAGAGCTACTGATCCACCTCCAGCAGCATGGCTTTGAAATCCAATTGCAACAGCGCTTGCGCCCTCAGCATAGTTATTTTTTCCAATTGCAATTGAAGAATCTCCCGTAGCGTAATTGTAATTACCCATAGCTACACTAGCTGTTCCAGATGCTGTATTTCTATAGCCAGATGCAAAAGAAACAGGACCAGTTGCACGTGATGCTCTTCCAAATACAGCTTGACCACCATTATTCTCGTCCCTTCCAAAATTACCTTTATCAGCTACATTTGTACCTGCTATATTATGAAAGCCCATAGCAACGGATCCAGTACCTGAAGATCTATTATATGCATTGGCACTAAAAGAACCCCATCCCAATGCGCCCATACCACCATGCTCTTGAGTTAAAACATCTTGGCCTTGATATAAGGGGTGAGTATTGTCTCTAAAATTTCCAAAATCAACAGAGGCTTGCGTAGCAGATTTTTCAGAAACGGTCAAATCAACAGACCACTCTCCAAGATTACCAAAGCGGTAATTATTCTCTCCAGTACTATCGTTACCATTACCATTTCTAGCAGCACCTCCAACAGATGATCGGTAAATCATCCCGTTAAATGGATCTGCATTTCCGTTTTCTACAAATACTATTGCTGGTTTTTTGTCTTGGTCAGCAGAAACATTACCACCAGTATCTCCACTACCGCCTGTAATTGAAAAGTAACTGAAACAAACCATTTCAAGGCCAACAGAGTTTGTTATGTTATTTTCTACTCCAGAATATTTTCCATTAAATGAAATTTTTGGATTCGCACCTGGATTTGCGCTAAGACCTAAAACCAATGATTTATTTTCAATATTAAAAGAAGTAATTGTAACTCCATTTGCGTCAGTTAAAACAAAATCGCTCTGAATTTTACTGAGTAAATTATTAGTATTATTAGTATTTGAAAACAAATTTTGATTAGTCTCGATTTTTAATGTTTGAGTATCTGTTAAACTTGCCGAAACTATGTGTGGGGGGTCAATCTCCTCTTCATAATTATTTCCGTAAATATGTGACATTACAGGCTTGAAAATTCTTTGTCCAAAGCTCTCGTATCCTGAAGAAAATGGAAAATGACAATTATCAGAGTGCACTGTAATACCAGAAGTACCCATGATGTAAATATTTTCATACTCATCTGCTAACTGCCTTTGGGCTTCTTTAATTTTTAGTCTTCCACTTAGAACTGTTCCACAATCACAATCCCTCGTTTGAAAAATATAAATTTTTTCAATGTTTTTGTAATCTGTCAACCAGGAGTTTTTTAAACTATTAAAAGATATTTTATATGCATTTGTGTTAAGGCCATTTTGAAATGAATCGGCCTCCCCTTGAGACCATAAAACAGCACGAACAGCATCTTTTAATCCCATTTCATTTAATCTATAATAAAGCCTACCGTAATTTGAGTTTGTTGAAGATTTATAATCAGAGGGAGCCTGAAAAAAAGATAAAGGCTTGCCGCCATCAGCACCATTAATAATCGCAATAGGAATTTCTAATTGATCTACCATTTTTTTTGCTAAAACAAGACCCCATTGTCCGGTGTTTCCTTTTGAGTCCTCATTCCCATCTCCTTGACCATAGTGCCACTGAACATCTGATAACAATCCGGATGAAGTCCTATGACCACCTGAAAAAACTCTTATATAGTCGCTTAAATACGAATTTGATGATCCACTATATGCAAGTGCAGTTGCATTTGACTGACCTTGAATTACAAAAATATCCCCGGCCACAATATCGTTTACATCCCCAATTTGTTGTTGAGATCCGTTTTTATTTGTAAATATTTTAACTGAATATTTTGAGAGCTCTGAATTTATATTCATTTGAAAGTTAAATGGAGCTACACCATTTTGGTAATTTAATAAGTTATCAAAAGAGTTAATTAGATTATTATTCTTGTATAGCTTAACCGTCATAGAATCGAAACTTTCATAAGTCTCATTGCTAGCTACTACCCATTTCCAACCTCCATTTGGCTCAGTGTAATTTGAATCATCTAAATCTTGATATAAACCAATCCATCCTCTAAAATAATCAAATGATGCAACCACTGAATTTTCATTCGCAGTTTGATGTGAGGATAAATAAGCACCAACATTTTCAGCTGCCAATTTGGCTTGATCCCAACTTAAATTCAAAGGGTTTTTAAAGTATGAGTGCCCATTGTATTGACCTAAATAAATGAAATCACCAAGAGATGTGATCAGGCCATCATATTCAACATATGAGGATTGTAATTTTCCACTATCAGCGTCGTTCCAATTTCCAGAAGAGTTAATAATTTCTGCTACATTTTCAGGAGCAGGTGTATTGTTAGGTTCATTATTACCCCAATTTTGATATACTAAATCGTCATTTCCAATTGTTCTAGCCTCACCTTCAATACTTATCGTTCCAAGATTTGTTGTTAGATCTCTAGGAACTAACTGCTTATCGTGAGGTATTTTATCAAAATATATTTGTGATGCTAAGTAATGACAACTAAAGAAAATAAATACGTAGATAATTTTTTTCATATTCATTAAAAATACCCCACTTTATTAGAGTGGGGTATTAATTTGATTTATTTAAAAAAAAACTTAATCTAATTATTTAACAAAGATTTTAACTCATCAATTTGAGTTTGTTGTTCTTTAATTGCATTAATAAGTACTGGAATTAGTCCTTGATAGTTGACTGACATTGTTCCATTTTTATCATCACCTTCTTTTACAAGTTCTGGAAATACTTCAATGATTTCTTGAGCGAGTAGTCCAATTTTATTTTCTTTTTCATTGGATTTCATAGTATAACTCTTACCATCAATTTGCATAAGTTTTGCAAGTGTACTTCCAAGAGAAATAATGTTTGATTTTAATCTAGCATCTGAGTTTACTGTCAAGTCACCTGCTAAAGTTGCAGAACCATCATATTTTACCATAAAAGCATTAGATGGATTGGCTCCAGCTCTACCATTTGAAGAATCAATATCACCATTTCCAATCACAAATGCTACCCCAATTGGAGCGCCTGTAAAATTACCATCTACCTTGTAATAATTTGCAGAAGTGTCTCCTAAACCTGCGGCGTTATTAACACCAATTGCCAACATACCTACGTTGTCAGCTGTTGTTCCAAGACCCATAGAAGTTGCAGCTTGTTGAGTAGCTGAAGTAGCTCTATTCAGTGCCATAGAAGCATCAGCTGAAGCAGTGTTATATTTACCCATTGCTACGGCGCTTCCTCCACTACCAACTGCTGCAGTTGTATCTCCAGCAGTGTTTTGATATCCAGCTGTGAAGTTTGTAGTTCCCCAAGAAATATTTTCTTGTCCAAGTGCAGTTGATCCACCTCCAGCAGCATGGCTTTGAAATCCAATTGCAACTGAGCTTGCGCCCTGAGCATAGCTATTTTTTCCAATTGCAACTGAAGAATCTCCTGTAGCGTAATTATAATTACCCATAGCTACACTAGTTTGTGCAGCTGCAGTATTTCTGTAGCCAGATGCAAAAGAAACAGGGCCAAGTGCACGTGATGCTCTTCCAAATACAGCTTGACCACCATTATTCTCGTCCTTTCCGAAATTACCATTGCCTTCAGGATTCCCTGCTATGTTATTATAGCCCATAGCTACAGAACCAGTTCCAGTTGCTCTATTGTAAACATTAGCTGCAAAAGACCCCCATCCAAGAGCACCATGCCCACCATGATTCTGAGTCAAGACGTCTTGACCCTGATATAAGGGGTGAGTATTATCTTTAAATTGTCCAAAATCATTAGCGGCTTGTTCACCTGTTTTTTCTGAAACAACCATGTCAACTGACCATTCCCCAAGGTTGCCAAATTGAGCATTGTCATTGCCATTGCCATTTCTAGCAGCACCACTGAGAGTAGATCGGTAAATCTGTCCATTAAATGGATCTCCATTACCATTTTCTGTGAAAACAAAAGCTGGTTTTTTGTCTTGGTCAGCAGGCTGTCCGTATACATTTGAAAATGATAGTGCAAATATGGATAATAAAATAAAAGTAAAATTTTTCATAATTGTTGTTGTTTTTAATTTTTAATAATTTTAAATGAATGAATCTCATTTTGTTCATCCGTTAGTTTTAATATGTATGTACCCGATCTGAAAGAATTCATATCAATGGTTTTTTTATTAGTAGATAAAACCCTTTTACCAACCACATCAAATAGCTGGGCACTAAAGTCATTATCATATTGAATGAAAATTTGATTTGCAGTAGGGTTAGGATAAATTAAAATTCCATCCACTAAGTTGACGTTTTCAATTGTTAATGTTTTACCTGCTTGACTTGCAGTAATTGAATTAAACGATAGTGGACTGTTAAAATTGACAGTAACAGTGTTATTACTGGGATCAGCTACACCATAGTATGGAGTCCAAGAATCATCATTATTTTTGACTTCCAAAACTAAAACACTTTCAATAAGGTTGTTAAGTTCATCATCATTATAATTGAAAGTTATAGATCCAACAAAGTTTGAAATTAAACTAGTTGAGGAATAAACACGACTCACAGAACTGTCATCATATTCTGAAACAATAGGAGCTGATGATCTAGTTAAGTCTGTTTCTGAAATAACAAGATCAGAGCTTGGAGACAGTTCTAGTCCAGCAAGGTTAATATTAGCTTCAGATTTAACTGTAATAGAGCCACTAGAGCCAACAGTAAGTACTGAAATGTTTTCCTGAGCAAAAATTGCACAAGGGATTAAAAAAAGTATAGTAAAAAATCTATTCATATTTGATCTTTAAAAGTTAGCCTATTTGTTTACTTTGTATATGTAATGTATAGGTCATTTGAGTAAATATATAAAAAAAAAGCAAAATATTGAATAAAGCCGAAATAAATAGCTAGTTTTATTGAATATAAACAAATCATTTTATTTAAGCTTTTTCGTTTGAAATGTAGATTTAATTATCTCTTAATACTTATTGGACTCCATTGTTTTTCTCAAAAATTGATGGTTAATGGAATTGTTTTAGACAATGAAAATGTACCAGTTGTTGGGGCTAACATCATTGAAAAGAATAGTACAACCAACGGAACAATTAGTGATTTTGATGGAAAATTTTCCATATCCATTAATATTGGATCAAGACTAGAGGTTAGCTATGTTGGTTTTAAAACTGAATTAATTACAATCAAAAATGATAGATTTTTGGAGATTAAACTAGTTGAAAATTTAAACACGCTTGATGAGGTTACAATTGTAGCCTATGGACAACAAAAAAAGTCTAGTGTTATTGCCGCGGTAACTTCAATCAATCCTGAAGAACTTAGAGTTCCCACAAGTAATCTAACAACTTCACTTGCTGGAAGAATTGCAGGAGTAATTGCCTATCAAAGAAGTGGTGAGCCAGGAAGAGATAACGCTGAATTTTTTATAAGAGGAGTAAGTACGTTTGGCTATGCTAGATCACCTCTTATTCTTATTGACGGTATTGAAACAACATCCACAGACCTTGCTAGATTACAACCTGACGATATTGCTAGTTTTTCAATAATGAAAGATGCTACAGCAACATCATTATATGGTGCTCGCGGAGCAAATGGAGTTATTTTGGTAACAACCAAAGTAGGTATTGAGGGGGTAGTCAAAATAAATGTTAGGTATGAAAAATCATACTCTGCGCCAACAAAATCATTGCAAATAGCCGACCCCATTACTTACATGAGGTTACATAACGAGGCATTGACAACAAGGAACCCTTTGAGCGGGAGAATCTATTCACAGGAAAAAATACTAATCTCGCAAGACCCAAATAGAAACTTAATGGCATATCCAACAGTAAATTGGTTTGATGAGCTATTGGATGATTACACTTTAAATAGTCGCTTTAATTTTAATCTTAGTGGTGGTGGTAAAATCGCTAGATACTATTTGGCAAGCACAATTAATACTGATAATGGAAATTTAAAAGTTGATCCGAGAAATAATTTTAATAATAATATCAAATTTAATAGAGTTTCACTTCGATCAAATATAGATGTTAATCTTACTGAAACTACAAAGGTAGCTTTGAAGTTTAATGGAAACTTTGATGATTATATTGGACCTTTGGATGGGGGGACTCAAGTATATGAAAAGGCAATGAAAGCTAATCCTGTATTATACCCTAAGATATATGAGCCTGATAGTCAATTTCAAAACTCAACTCATGCACTTTACGGAAATTTTGGACAATTTGGAGACTACCTAAATCCTTATGCTGACCTCATGAGGGGATATAAAGATGAGAGTTACAATAATTTTTTGGCAACAGTTGAAATAAAACAAGATTTAAGCTTTATGGCTGATGGCTTAAAATTAAGATTTCTAGGGAATACATCAAGGTATTCTTTTTACAACCTTGAGAGAAAATACAATCCATTTTATTATTCACTTGGCAATTATGACTTTCAAAGTGATTCCTACACACTGGTTGCATTAAACCCAAACCAAGGAACAGAGTACCTTGAATATAGTGAGGGTAATAAAATCATTAATAATTCTACATATTTTGAGGGAGCAATAAACTACAACAAGACTTTTAATAAAAAGCATGAGGTTAGCGGAATGATCATTGGTATTATGAGAGAACTTAAAAATGCCAATGCTGGTAATTTACAAAGCTCTCTTCCATTTAGAAACCTTGGGGTTTCTGGCAGATTTACATATGCTTATGATGAGAAATATTTTACAGAACTTAATTTTGGTTATAATGGTTCGGAAAGATTTGCAAAATCAGAGAGGTTTGGATTTTTCCCCTCTTTTGGTTTAGGCTGGTTTGTGTCAAACGAACAGTTTATGAAAAAATATGAAAGAGTTATATCTAAATTAAAATTAAAAGCCACTTATGGAATAGTTGGTAATGATCAGATAGGAAGCTCAAGTGATAGATTTTTTTATATTTCGCAGGTTAATTTAAATGACGGTTCACTAGGGGCGCCATTTGGAATTGAATTTGGAAATTACACCAATGGAGTTAGTATTAATAGATATGCTAATGATCAAATTACTTGGGAAAAAGCCAAGATGTTAAACTTAGGTGTCGAATTGAATTTATTTAACAACATTGAAATTCAAGCAGATTATTTTACTGAAAAAAGATCAAATATTCTTATGGACAGAGCTCAAATTCCTTCAACGATGGGTCTTCAAGCTCCTGTAAGAGCAAATGTCGGAGAAGCATCTTCAAGTGGCTATGAATTTACATTAGACTATAAAAATAATATCGGAAAAGATTTATTCTTGGGGTTGAGAGCTAACTTCTCTTATGCAGATAGCAAATATGAAGTTTATGAGGAATTGGATTATGTTACAGCTGGATTGCCTTGGCGTTCTAGAATTGGACTAAATCTATCACAACCCTATGGTTACATTGCAGAAAGACTGTTTATTGACGAAGCTGATATTTCAAATTCCCCCTTGCAAACTTTTGGAGATTATATGCCTGGTGATATAAAGTACAAAGACATTAATAACGACGGAATAATAGATATCAATGATGAAGTTCCTATTGGTTATCCCACAACTCCTAAAATTATATATGGCTTCGGGATGTCTGCTTCATATAAGAAAGTTGATTTTTCTTTTTTCTTTCAAGGCTCAGCTCAATCTTCATTTTTTATAGATGCATATAATTCCTCACCTTTTATTGATACATATGGTGGAGCTATTGGTAACAATGCGCTTTTAAAAGCTTGGGCAAATAACCATTGGTCTGAAAATGATAGAAATCTATATGCAGCCTGGCCAAGACTATCAGATCAACTAATTGATAATAATAACAGAAACAGCACATGGTGGCTAAGAGATGGGACTTTTTTAAGATTAAAATCTGTTGAAATAGGTTACTCAGTCAATAATAATTTTACATCAAAACTCAAACTTAGTAATGCACGATTATATTTTACAGGTACTAATTTATTAACATTCAGTAAATTTAAAATTTGGGATGTTGAGATGGGTGGAAATGGACTTGGATACCCCATTCAACTTGGAATTAATTTTGGTATTAATCTTAATTTTTAAAAAATAGATTATGAGGAAATATTTTTTGATTTTATTTTTCATTTTGTGTTCATGCCAAAAAGACTACTTAGATGTAGTTCCAGATAATATTGCCACCATTGAGTTAGCATTTAATACAAGGTCAAGTGCTGAAAATTTCTTGGCTACTTGTTACACATATATTCCTGAGCATGCAAATGTTATTCAGAATTTTTCATTGTTGGCAGGCGATGAAGTTTGGTACTATGCTGAAAATGATTTTTATATGAATAACGAAACTAGTTTTCGTCTTGCTAAAGGAATGCAAAATTCATCAAGTCCATATTTAAATTACTGGGACGGTGGAAGAGGTGCCCCACATAGTTTGTTTGTTGCACTAAGAGATTGTAATATTTTTATAAAAAATTTAGTTAATGTTCCTGGACTTGAAGAGGAAGAGCGCCTTCGTTGGATCGATGAGGCTAAAGTATTAAAAGCATTTTATCATTTTTGGTTAATGCAGATGTACGGCCCAATTCCAATTGTAAAAGATAACATAGATGTCGGTAATAGTTCAGAAAACACATATGTAGAAAGAAAGTCAATTGACAATATTGTATCATATATTACTGGATTGTTAGATGAGGTAATTAATGACAATAATTTACCTGGAATAATAAACTATATATATACTGAGTCTGGAAGAATAACAATGCCAGTGGCAAAAGCATTAAAAGCAAAAATTTTAGTGCTATCCGCTAGTCCAATTTTTAATGGAAATACTGATTTTAACGAACTAATAGGAAGTGATGGTAATAATCTTGTAAACCAAAATTATGACCCTCAAAAGTGGGTTTTAGCAAGTAAAGCTTTAAAAGAGGCTATAGAAAGTGCAGAATCAAATGGGCATAAGCTCTATAACTTTAATAAACAAATTCCTATTGTAGGTGGAATAAATGAGGAAATTACAAGAGAATTAAGTCTAAGGGCAGCTATAACAGAACCATTTAATACAGAAATTGTTTGGGCATATGGTCCAGAATGGACCGGTGATCTTCAAATGTGGTGTCAGCCCAGGTGGACTGCAGATCACTCTGCATTGTTTGGTTACACAAAAAAATCTCATGCGCCAACTTTAAATATGGTCGAGACTTTTTATTCTAATAATGGTGTGCCAATTTATGAAGATAAGCTTTGGGGTTATGACAATAAATATGATGTGGTGCAAACACCAATTTTAGATAATTCAAATGAGAACTATCATGAGTTTTATATCGAAGACAATTATTATACATCTAAACTTCATACCTACAGGGAACCCAGGTTTTATTCTTCAATTGGTTTTGATGGTGGAAAATGGTTTTCACTTGAAACAGAAAACATTAACTTGATACCACATCTTGACGCTAAAGCAGGAGCACTTTCAGGAAAACAGGGATTCGAGATATACTCAATTACAGGTTATTTTGCTAAAAAATTGGTACATTATGAAAATATCATATCTGTTGAAGGCTCAACAATTCAGGGTTATTCATTTCCTATTATAAGACTATCCGATTTATATTTAATGTATTCTGAAGCATTAAATGAAGTAAAAGGCACTCCAGATAGTGAAGTATATGAACATATCCAAAAAGTTAGAACAAGGGCAGGCCTTGATAAAGACGGTGATTTGGTTAATACATGGAACAAATTTTCAAATAATCCATCAAAACCACTAACTAAGGAAGGGATGAGAAAAATAATACATCAAGAAAGAATGATTGAGCTGGCTTTAGAAGGGCACAGATATTGGGATTTGAGAAGATGGAAGCTTGCAGATGAATATTTTAGTAAACCAATACAAGGATGGGATATTTTCAAATCAGATGTCGAGAGTTTTTATGAAGTAGAAAATATATTTTATAGAAATTTTTTAGTTAAAGATTATTTGTGGCCAATAAGTCAAAATGAATTGTTACGTAATCCCAAATTAATACAGAATCCAGGCTGGTAAAAATTATAATATGAATAAATACAAAAACTATAAGAATTATATTTATGTAACACTATTTGTATTAACATCATGTAGTGAAGACAATCATGAAGCATATGGCTCTGATGGAACACCTCCTGGTAAAGTTATTATTAATTCTGTTGTAAATAAGCCCGGAGGGGCAGTTATAAATTTTACACCTCCAAGTGACGAAGACTTATTGTATGTAAGTGGTAAATACAAAAATGAAAAAAACATTGAAAAGGAAGTAATTGTATCTGGTTATATTGACAGTTTAAATATTGATGGATTCGGGAAAACAGGCAGTTTTCAAGTTAAAGTTTCCGCTTATGACCTGGGCAATAACGAATCAGAAGCCGAGAATGTAACAATCACTCCACTTGAATCTCCAATACATGCAATATTAGAATCTTTTCAAGGGGAGCAAGATTTTGGTGGAATAAATATCAAATATAAAAACCCAACAAGAGCGAAAGTATCATTAAATATGTCAATCGAAAACACTAGTGGTGATATTGTTTTTAAAGAATCTTTTTATACAAGTCAAGCGGAAAGTTCTTACAGTTTTAGGGGTTATGATGCAATACCAACTAAATTTATAATATATGTCGAAGATAGGTGGGAAAATCAAACCGAACGTAGAACATTTGAAATTACACCACTTGAAGATAAGTTTTTAGAAAAAGAGTTTTTTTCCATTGTTTCAATGCCAGGTGATGAAAGTTTTAGCGAATATGGATTTTCTGCAAATCAAATATGGGATGGTTCATGGAGTAATCAATGGAATTGTGGTCACACAAAATTTTTACCACTACCCCACCAACTCACAATGGATCTTGGACAGTCAGTAAAGTTAAATAGATTTAAACTTTACCAAAGGGGTGGAAGCGAACTCTACAAACACGGAAATCCTAAGAAGTTTAGAATTTTTGGCAGAGAAAATTTAGATAACCTTCCAATTTATGATCCAAATAATCCTGGTGATGGGTGGATTTTTTTAGGAGAATTTGAGTCATTCAAACCATCTGGTTTACCTCCAGGATCTAATACAGAAGAAGATTATTTATTTCAGGATAACGGTGAGGATTTTGTATTTGGGTTAAACTCGAGACAAAAAAAGGTTAAATATATAAGGTTTGTTAATGATGAGTCATGGAACAATCAAATGGTTACAGTTATTGGCGAATTATCATTTTGGGGTGGAGTAGATTAATTAAAAGTCATGTATACATTAAGAATTAAAATATTATTATTTATTGGTTTATTATCAAACCTTTTTTATTCATGTGATGATATGGATTCTATACACCGTGAATATTTAAATGGTGAAATTATTTATTCTGGAAAATTAGATACTCTAAATGTTAGACCTGGTTACAAAAGAGCTCAAATTGAAGGCTATACAAAGTTTTTAGGCAATTCCAACAAGGTCATTGTTCAATTTGACGATAGATCTGAAGAGTTTGTGATTACAGGAAACGAAGGGGAAATAATGTCAATGATTATTGAGAATTTAGAGGAAAGTTCATATGAATTTGATGTACAATCCCAAGATAAAAATGGGAATCTTTCAATACCCCAAATTGTTGCTGGCAAATCAGTTGGAGATATTTTTGTCAGTAATCAAGAATCAAGAAAGCTTTCTGAATATACTGTTAAAAGCGATGGGTATACTTATGCAAATTTTGGTGGAAATTCTGAATCTCCAAACGTTCTATTTACAACTTTAAATTATCAAATAAATTCTGTGATATTTAAAATTGATACTATTTTTTCAGATGAAAAAGAAATATTACTTGAAGATTTTATACCGAGCTCGAAAATGAAAACAATATCTTATATTCAATCTGATGAAAATGGAATTGATACAATTGCACTGAATCAAGTTGAATATGACCTTCCTAATTTGCCTTATGATGAACTAGATAAAAGATTTATTTCAATAGTAGAGATGCCTAGCGATATAAGTGGAGAGTCAAATGGAGCAAAACCTTCAGAATATTTATTTGATGGAGACAGTACATGGGATGGTAATAATGAAAAAACATTTCTCTCTAGCTCAGGAACATTTCCTCACCACTTTACAATTGACCTTGGAGTGAGATCAACTTTAAGGAAAGTAAAACTAGACATGCCCAATCATTTAGATTTCAACGAAAATAATGTAACAAGTCTTCAAATTTGGGGAAGAGAAAATTTAGAAGGCGCTGAAACTCTTTCAAATACGAATGAAAGTTTTATAAGTTCTGGATGGAAACTATTAAAGGAAAAAGAAATAGATGGGGAAAGCATGAGTAGTAATAGCTTCATGATTGATCCAAACCTTGGTTCCTTTCGATATATTAGATATCGAGTGATTTCTACCGTAACTAACAACAGTTCACAGCTTACAGAGCTTACTTTTTTTGGACAAAACAACGAATCAATTTCTCTTGATAAATCTCTTTTTTCAATGACAATTATGCAAAGTGACAACCCAGGTAATTTTTACTCTGCTGAACCTTCAAAATATTTATTTGATGGTAATTCCGCATGGGCATATAGTGACAAATATGGCTATCACTCAGGTGAAAATGCTGTACCTGGACATTTCACATTAGACCTAGGGGTTTATACTCAACTCAGAAATGTAAAGTTAGATTTTAGATCAACTCTTGATTTTTCAGGAAATAATCCTACAAAACTAGAAATATGGGGACGTAATGACTTATATAATGCCGAAATACTTCCTGTTTTTAGTTCTTCGGGGAATTCAGTGACCTCAACACCAACTAGCTCGGAAAGCCTACAAAATGCAAATTGGATTTTACTGTCATCAAATGGTTTAGATGGCGCATATTTAAATTCATATGAATTTGAGGTCGAACCAAATGAAATGGTGAGGTATTTGAAAATTAGGTATGTTGAAACAGTCGGTGGAAGTGGATGTCAATTTATTGAAATAAGTTTAAAAGGCAATGGTGCAATTAAACCATAAACGATTTTGAAAAATATTTTAATTTTTTTGTTATTAAACATTTTGCTGCTAGAAAATATCGCAAGTCAAGATCTTACAAGTTATGTAGATACCCGAATCGGTACTAAAGATAGTGGTCTTGAAAGTGGCTACACTTTTTTAGGCGCAACATACCCTTTTGGGATGATTCAGTTTACTCCAAGTTTTTTTTCACCTCACAAAGGATTTGTTGTTACTCAGTTAAGTGGAGCTGGATGTCCAAATATGGGGAATTTTCCTGTTATACCTTTTTCTGGTGAAATTGATAAATCTCCAAATGACATGAGTGGGGCAAACATTATTGATTCAATAATTGTGTCAAAGGCTGGTATGTTACAAGCAATAGTAAATAAAAACGTTAATGTTAGTTTAACTGCTTCTGAAAGAACTGGGTTTGCAAAATTTCTATTTAATAACTCAAATATTGGTTCAATCGCTATTGGAAGCGGGGTAAACTCAACTAGTGTTTCCGAAGCATATATAAATATTACATCAAATCGAAGTTGTGAAGGATTTGCTAGTGGAAGTAATTTTTGTGGTACTGATATCGATTACAAAATATTTTTTGCTGTTGAATTTGATAGGCCATATGTCAGTAACAAGGTTTGGAAAGATTCTGAAATTTTTGAATCGAATGAAGTTACTGGAAAGAACTCAGGAGCAATATTTTCTTTTGACACCTCAAAAGAAAAGATAGTAAACTATAAAATATCAATATCATATGTATCAACTGAAAATGCAAAATTAAATTTAAATTCTGAAAACTTAAGCTTTTCATTTGATAGTTATCGCGAGAATAATACAAAGTCTTGGAATAAACATTTAAATAAAATCAAAGTTGATTCTAATGATAACGACAGACTAATTCAATTTTACACAAGCTTTTATAGATCATTGATACACCCAAATATTGTTAGTGATAAAAATGGTGAGTACATGGGTGCCGATTTCAAAGTTCATAAAGTTAATAAGGGAAGAAAGCAATATAGTTCATTTAGCGTTTGGGATACATACAGGACACAAGCTCAACTCTTAGCATTTCTTTTTCCAAGACAAAGTAGTGATATGGTACAATCTCTCATAGATTTTGCTGATCAAGCTGGCGGTTATGGGAGATGGATTTTAGCAAATATTGAAACCGGTGTTATGCAAGGTGATCCTACTCCAATTCTAATATCTAACTCTTATGCTTTTGGCGCAAAAAATTTTAATGTTAATATGGCGTATTTTCATATGAAAAGAGGAGCTACAATTCCTCGACTAAATTCTCAAAAACAAGAAATTAGACCCTATTTGACAGAGTTTATTAGAGATGGGCATACTTTTGCATCAATGCTTTTAGAATATATCTCATCAGATTATGCCATTGGACAATTTGCAAAAAATGCATTACAGTTAAATGAAGATTATAGCTTTTTTATAAATAGATCAAAAAGTTGGGAAAACATTTATAATCCTAAAATTAAATGGCTGAATTCAAGGTACCCCAATGGCAAATGGAAAGACATCAAATCTGATTGGAGAGAGGGTACTTATAAAAATTATTTTTGGATGGTACCTCATGATTTGGAAAGCCTTATTAACAAAATTGGTGGTAAAGCTTTTGCTGAAAAAAGGCTAGATAACTTATTTGAAAGACTGGATGCAAGATATGAAGACGACTGGTTTGCCAGCGGTAATGAACCTGATTTTCATGTGCCATGGATTTACAACTGGACTGATTCTCCTGAAAAAACATCACTAACAATAAAAAGAATTCTAGATTCAATGTATAATACTTCTGATTCTGGTTTACCAGGAAATGATGACCTTGGAACAATGGGTGCTTGGTATGTGTTAGCATCTATTGGATTATACCCAGTAATTCCAGGAATCGGTGGTTTTTCTTTAAACCTTCCTCAATTTGATAATATTAAAATATCAATTGGTAAAAATATTTTGGAAATCATAAAGTCAAATAATAATATTGACTTTATAAAATCCATGACCTTAAATGGGGAAAAACAAAAAAGCACATGGATAGATTTAAGTCAAATTGCGCTTGGTGGTAAAATAATTTACAACGATGATATATCAGATTTAAAATGGTTGATAAAAACTCCTCCCCCTTCATTCTAAAAATTAAAACATGAAAAAAGTAAAAATTATTTTTAGCACTTTAGTAATTGGTCTTTTATTATTAGCACTAAAAAATCAAAACGAAAACAATGATTATGTAAGATACGTTGATCCATTTATTGGCTCTGGGGGTCATGGTCATGTTTTCGTAGGAGCAAATGTGCCTTTTGGTGGAGTACAGGTTGGGCCCACTAATTTTAACAAAGGATGGGACTGGTCTTCGTCTTACCATTACTCTGATAGTATTGTAAAAGGTTTTTGTCACCTTAATGTTAGTGGTACCGGCATGTCAGACCTCGGGGAATTAACAATTATGCCTGCAAATGGGGAGCTAAGAATTAATGCAGGCACTCAAAATAATCATATGAAAGGATACTCTTCTTTATATTCTAAAGATAAAGAAAAAGTTTCTCCAGGTTATTATAGCGTTATGCTTGACCGTTACAATATAAAAGTTGAGCTGACAGCAACTGAAAGAGCTGGATTGCATAGATATACATTCCCAAAAAAGGAAAAATCTCGTGTTATAATTGATTTAGTTGAAGGAAGTGCCGATAGTCCTACTGAAACGTTCATTAGACAAATAAATGACACTTTATTTCAGGGCTATAGATTCTCAAAAGGTTGGGCTGCTGACCAAAGAGAGTTTTTTTCTCTTGTAATATCCAAACCTGTTGATAATTTTATTCTATATGACGGAGGAAGGAAAATTAAAAGTCTTGAAAGAAAAGGTAAACATGTTAAAGGTTTTTTAGAATTTTCAACAAATAAAAATGAAGAAATTTATGTGAAAATGGGTGTTTCTACAGTAAGCATGGAAAATGGATTAAAAAATCTAATGCATGAAATACCCAATTGGGATTTTGATATGGTTCATAGAAGCGCGATAGCTAAGTGGAATAAGGAGCTATCTAAAATTAAAATTGAAACAACAGACTACAAAAAGAAAAAAATATTCTACACAGCAATGTATCATAGTATGATCGCGCCTAATATTTACAATGATGTTAACGGCGATTATCGTGGAACTGACAAGAAAGTTTACAATGATACTTCATTTACAAATTATACATTGTTTTCACTCTGGGATACATATCGTGCTGCACACCCTTTGTACACTTTAGTGCATAGCGATAAGGTTAGTGATATGGTAGAATCGATGATTAAAATTTACGAACACCAAGGTAAACTTCCCATTTGGCATTTAAGAGGCAATGAAACCAATACCATGCCCGGTTATAGTGCTATCCCAGTTGTGGTTGATGCGGTCTTGAAAGGAATATATAAAGGTGATGCTGAAAGGGTTTTTGAAGCTGCAAAAATTAGTGCAACTGGTGATTTTGAGCCAGGTGTAAAAGAACTTATGAAGTATGGATACATCCCCTCAGATTTAATGGTTGAATCTATTGCTAGCTCGATGGAATATGCTATTAGCGATTGGGCAATAGCACAACTTGCAAAAAAATTAAATAAGATGGATGACTATCATTATTTCATGGATAGATCAAAAGCTTATAAAAGTTATTTTGACAGTGAAACAGGTTTTATGAGAGGTAAGTTTTTGGATGGCAGTTGGAGGACTCCCTTTGATCCAGTTTCAGCTCAGCATAGGATAAATGATTATTGTGAAGGAAATGCTTGGCAATATTTATGGTTGGTCCCTCAAGATCCAGAGGGTTTAATTGATTTGTTAGGGGGGGATAAGCCATTTATTAAAAAGTTAGACAGACTATTTAGCATGTCTTCTGAGCTTGAGGAGGGTTCTTCAATGGATATAACGGGATTAATTGGACAATATGCTCATGGAAATGAACCTAGTCACCATACAACATATATGTATGCTTATGCAGGGGCTCAATACAAAATTCCTGAAAATGTAAGGTACATCATGAATGAGCTTTATACAGATAAACCAGATGGATTAACTGGAAATGAAGATTGTGGCCAAATGTCTTCCTGGTATATATTATCTAGCCTTGGGTTTTATCCTGTCAACCCCTCAAATGGTGTATATGTTTTTGGAAGTCCCATTTTTGATAATGTAAAAATAGAGTTGGGTAATAAAAAATCATTTACAATAAAAACAGTTAACAACTCTCAAAAGAATATTTATATACAAAGTGTAGAACTCAATGGGGTTGATTACAAAAATGCATATATTACTCATAAAGATATCATCAAAGGGGGAGAAATTGAATTTAAAATGGGTCCCAACCCAAATAAAGATTTTGGAAAGGAAAATATATTCAGGCCAAAATCAAAATTATATTGAAACAACAATTTTATAAAACACTAATTCATGTATTAGTGTTGACTCCTTTTAAACGAAACAAAGGGTCTTTACTTTTTTTTAAGTATTACAGGAAAACACTAACAATCGATTAAAATTAAATTATGAGGTATTTTTTACTTAATATTTTTTTCTTTTCAGTAATTTATTTAAATGCTCAAAGCCTTGAGTTATTTGAGAAAGAGATTTTTGTATATGAAAATGACACACTTAATTACAGAATTCTTAAGCCCTTAGATTATAATCCAAATCTGCAATATCCTGTCCATTTATTTTTGCATGGTGCTGGAGAGAGAGGTTCTGATAACACATCTCAATTAACTTATGTAGATAATCTATTTCTAAAAAAAGAAAATAGAAAAATCTATAAGTCTTGGGTAATCTTACCTCAATGCCCAATCAATGACCGCTGGCCGAGTTTAACGTCAGATAATGAATGGAACAATAACTTTAAAAATAAACCAACTAATCCCACTAAAAGTCTCGGGCTTGTAATAAAGTTAATGGATTCGTTTATTAAAAAAAAACAAGTTAACAAACAAAAAGTTTATGTGAGCGGAATTTCTATGGGTGGAATGGGAACTTTTGAGATACTATACAGAAAACCTGATATGTTTGCTGCTGCTACTCCAATATGTGGAAATGGAATTACAACATTAACAAAACGATATGCAAATAAAGTTTCTGTATGGGTTTTTCATGGTTCTGATGACAAAGTTGTTCAACCAAAGCATTCTTTAAAAATGATAAGGGCCATTATAGCATCGGGTGGTAGCCCCAAAATGACTTTATATGAAAATGTTGGTCATGCCAGTTGGAATAATGCATTCAACGAACCAAATTTTTTAAAATGGATTCATTCAAAATCTAAAAAATGACAATAAATATTCAAAAAACATTATTTGCCGCTTCAATGTTGTGCTTTATAAATACATTAAATGCACAAACTTCAAGCTTAGTTGATTTGGTTAATCCTCTAATGGGTACAGACTCTAAATTTAGTCTTTCAAATGGGAACACCTACCCAGCAATTGCTACGCCTTGGGGAATGAATTTCTGGACGCCCCAAACTGCAGAAATGGGAGATGGATGGGCTTATAAATACGACGACAATAAAATAAGAGGAATAAAACAAACCCATCAACCTAGTCCTTGGATAAACGACTATGCTTCTTTTTCACTAATGGCGGTTACAGGAGATCTGAAATATAACGAAGAAGAAAGAGCTTCTTGGTTTTCGCATAAAGCAGAGGAGGCTAAACCATACTATTATGAAACTTATTTAGCAGATTATGATGTTACTGCAGAAATCACACCAACCGAAAGAGCATCCATATTTAGATTTACTTTTCCAGAAAATAAATCCTCATACATTGTTTTAGATGCTTTTAATATGGGTTCAATGGTGAAAATTATTCCAGAGGAAAGGAAAATTATTGGCTATTGTAGAAATAATAATGATGGCGTCCCCGAAAACTTTCACAATTATTTTGTGGCGGTTTTTGATAAAGATTTTAAATGGAAACATACTTGGAAAGACAATTGGAGACTAAAAGAAAATTCAACTTACAGCGAAGGAGAACATGTAGGAGCTATAATTGGTTTTGAAACTGAATTGGGAGAAAAAGTTCACGTTAAGGTCGCATCGTCTTTTATTAGTTTAGAACAAGCAAAGCTTAACCTTGCACGTGAGATAGGAAATAAATCCTTTGAAAGTGTTAAGGCAGAAGCTAAAGCATCTTGGGAAAATGAATTTCAAAGATTGATCGTTGAAGATGATAATATTGATAATATCCGAACCTTTTACTCCTGCCTTTATCGCCTTTTGTTGTTCCCCAGAAAATTTTATGAAATAAATAAGAACGAAGAAATTGTTCATTACAGTCCTTACAATGGGCAAGTACTTCCAGGGTATATGTTTACAGATAACGGCTTTTGGGATACATTTAGAGCTGTATTTCCATTTTTTAATTTAATGTATCCAAATTTGAATCGCCAAATAATGGAAGGATTAGCAAACACCTATAAAGAATCTGGATGGTTGCCGGAATGGGCAAGCCCTGGGCATCGCGATTGTATGATTGGCTCAAATTCAGCTTCAATTATTGCAGATGCCTATCTAAAAGGAAATGTTAACGAAAAAGATATAGCTGTATTACTGGAGGCTGTATTAAAAAATGCCAATGTAAATGAAGGGCGACCTGTGAAGTCAGTGGGAAGAGAGGGGGTTGATTATTATAACAAGCTCGGATATGTTCCCTATGATGTCGGAATTAACGAAAATGCAGCGCGTACCCTAGAATACGCATATGCTGATTTTACAATAGCAGCAATGGCGGAGAAGCTTAATAAACCGGAACTATCGAAACGTTTTTATAAACAATCTAAAAATTATGTAAAACTTTTTGATCCAGAAACAAGATGGATGAGAGGAAAAAACGAGGACGGGACCTTTCAATCTCCTTTTAACCCATTAAAATGGGGCGATGCGTTTACGGAAGGAAATAGTCTGCATTATTCATGGTCTGTATTCCACGATATCCAAGGGCTTATAAATCTAATGGGAGGAAATGAAGACTTTACTAAAATGTTAGATAATGTATTTACAATGCCTCCAAAGTTTGATGATTCCTATTATGGATTTACTATTCATGAGATTAGGGAAATGCAGATTGTAAACATGGGAAATTATGCCCATGGAAATCAACCAATTCAACACATGATTTATCTGTATAATTATGCAAATCAGCCCTGGAAAGCACAAGAAAAGGTAAGAATGGTTATGGATAAATTATATGCCGCTACGCCTGATGGTTATTGCGGTGATGAAGATAATGGACAGACCTCAGCCTGGTACGTATTTAGTGCTCTAGGTTTTTATCCAGTAACCCCAGGTGTGCCAGAATATGTCATAGGTAGCCCACTATTTGAAAAAGTAACAATGCATTTACAAAATGGAAATACATTTACAATTGAAGCAGAAAATAATAAGGGTAACAATCATTTTATCCAATCAATGAGGTTAAATAAAACCAGATACAACAATACATGGATTAACTATAATGAAATTCTAAAGGGAGGTAGCTTACATTTTAAAATGGATATCACGCCAAATAAAGACTTCGGGATTTCTAGTTTGTCCAAGCCGTTTTCTTTGACGAAAAATTATTAGTCAATGTTTTTTTACTAATACTAGACTGAGTAAAGAGGTGTGTATTTGTGGTACTTCCGCAGTTTTTGAGTGATGGTACCATTAAATTTATTGGACTTATATTTATCAATATGCTTAAGCAATTGTATAGCTAGATCTTACCGCTGGTTATTATCAATTAGCTGACTTTGCACCATATACTAATATTATGTGATTTGGGGCATAAGTAGCCAAAATTTATTCTTTTATAATCTTTTTGATTACAATTTCATTATTATTTAGTTTGATTGAGATAAAATACATACCAGAACTGAGAGAAGAAACATTAAGTAATGCCCGCTTTTTATATAGGTTTTTTGTCATTACTGTTTGTCCACTTATATTTAAAATTTGCATGGATTGTATTTGGATATCATTCGTGGCACTTAAATACAAAATTTCGCGTGTAGAGCTTGGATAAATAAATAACGCTGAGTCATTATTGCTTTGGTATGTTAAAAGGCTTTGCGAACTGGGGCTTGCAATCCAGTTTTCAGCAAAGCTGTTGTCTAAATCTAAATCCTTTAGTTTTAAAAAGTAGCCGTTTCCGTCTGCATCTTCTGGCCATGGAGAATCATCGTCGTACACAACATAATCAATTAGGTTTCCAAATCCATCTAACAGCTCCAAACGTTCACTGCTATTGGAAAGATTTCTAAAAAATTCATCAAAAGGACTGAAGCCATAACTAGATTCAAAAGCAGATGGTTTGTTTGCCAAAAAAACAGATTGCCGAGCCTGAACAATAAACCCGGGAGGAAACTGATATGAAAAACCTAATCCACCAAAATATACTCCTGTTAAATCCCAAGGTAAATCACTGTTATTAGTTATTTCAACAAATTCAAAATCATCAGAATCATCATCACCTTGATCTTGTGGATTATAGTGTATTTTTGAAATTACCAAATTAGGTATAGCCACATTTTCACAAGCTGATATGTTTGGATTAAGCTGATCCGTTATCCATTGAATACGTTGGCTAATAAAAGTTTTTAAATTTGCTATACGCCCATCAAAATCGATATCTATATTCCATACTTGTTCTTGACGATTAACCGCATCAAAAATATTAACGACTGTTTCGTCTATCAGATCGTTAATCTTGTTTTCATTTAATACTTGATCTGTAGCCGTCAGTTCTAACCAGCGCTTTGTCAAATAACATGAGAAATCAGGATCATAAAAAAGGTCTGTCCAAAACCTAGCCCCACGATTACCATCCAGAAATTGCCAAATATTGTACTTACTTCTGTCGAATCCCCATTCAAATAAATCATTACCAAAAGTAAGATTGAAGTCCCACACAGGACCAGCACGGAGTTTACCTCCTCTGTCTTTATGAAAAAATGTGCTAAATTGATATGCATCAACATTAGAAGCAAGTTCATTTAACAACATAAAATCAATAAAGGATGGAATATCAATTATTGATGGATAGCCATCAAATAATGAAGCATTTGAGGAATTATTTGAGGGATTATAGGAGGTATCAGCAAGTTGATTAAAAACGTTCTGGATGTAGTCGTCTTGTTGACTGGTTTTATCTTCTGGTTTTGGCACTTCATAAGCAAAATTTACATTTCCCCAGCCATAACTAGGCATTGACCAACCTAGCTCTTCAGTCCCTTCAATTTTGTCAGCTTTAACAATATAACCTCCTGTTAAATCTGGAAGCTCATTATCATCATCTTTTATCTTTTTTATATTAATTCGATTATCATCTGCTTTCAATTTTTCAAGAAGCATATAAATCCCTCTGTACTCACCATTCAAAATTAATTCACAATATTCAGCTCTTGATGCATATTGGTTTAAAGAATTTGATAATTTATAACTGACGTAGTCCCTAACAAAAGTTGTGTCATAGGCTAATGCATTAAGTATCCAATCGTTTTCTTTTGGCAAACCAAGTAATTTTACATTATCCTTTTCACCTGTACTATCATATGTAGTTAATGAATACTGTTTTTTTGAAAAAAGCTGAGAACTAGATCCACGAACCTCAATCTGTATTGGTCCATCAAAATCTAAATAGTCTGGATTACTTTCATCTATAACATAATTTAACTCATTTTCAGGACGCTTAATGATTTTCATTGTTGCTTCAATTTTTGGCTCATCAGGAATATTAGCTCCGCCGGTATTTAATATAACAATGGGTAAATTTGACGAAGTAAAGTTGATGTCAACTGGCTGTGGACTTGGCTCAACAAACCAATTAGGAGGACTGAAATATGTATCTGATCCTTTAGGGAGTTCTAAAGTAATAACTGGTAATGCACTCAAATCTGAAGATGTTAACGACTGGTTATGAACTTGAACTGCAATAATATTTGAACCATCACTAAGCAGTGTTTTGTCAAAAAAATATCTCTCAGGAATATTTCCGGTGTAGAGCTGAGCTTCATGTAAACCATCGCTTGGCATTGAATAAGAGGTATGATCTCCAGAAAAAAGATCTCTTGCAACCTCAACACCGTTTATATAGGCAACAAAACCATCATCGTAATCAATGTCCAATACCGCTCTTGAAACTAAACTTACATCCTCAATTTCAAATGTTTTTCGCATATAAAGAGATATTGTATTCGAAATAATAGTCTCATCATCCTCATCACCATATCCAATTCCAGTATTTCCTTCTGACCAAGAAGAATCATCAAAATTTGATTTAGTCCAATTAGTGTTAGGACCATCAGGCAATGTATATTTCCAGGCCTGTCCAGGGATGACAACGCTATTCCATTGACTTGATTGTGCATGTAAATTTGAACACAAAACATCAATAATGGCAAGTAAAATTATTAAACTAGTCCTGTTCAATTCAATATAAATTAAAAGTTAGGTTCATTAAATGAATTATTTAAAAAAACAACATTTAAAAGTAACTAAAAAAACTTTGATAGTTAGGCAAAGTCTAATTAACTAAAAATGACTTAATATATGTGCTGTTTTTGTTTTTTATAGACATAAAGTATTTGCCTTTTGGAAAGCTCAAATCAAAATAATATTCATTTGCCTTCTGTTTGATATTAATTTCATCTAAAGTGACTAAATTCCCTTTAGAATCGAAAAGTTTAATATCCTTTTTCGAGTCTAATTTAAAGGGTAGTTTTAGTGTAACATTGTTTCTTGCTGGGACTGCATAAAGTTGAATATCATTCAATACAGATATATAATTTGTTGTAAATGTACCAGCAAATTCAAATTCAAAGTAATTTATATTTAACAGTCCCGTCGCCCCAGTAAATATCATATCGGCTTCTCCGACATCTAAATATACTTCAATGGTACTAGTTCCCCATGTTTGCCACCCACCAGTGTTTTTAAAAGGAAATTCAATGGTTTCATTTCCAAAACTTAAAAGAAAATAGCCATCATTTATTGATGCATATCTTACATTTATTTTGTAGAAACCAGATTGATTTACTTTTGTGGGGTAGATTGCCGAATCCCCGAAGTCAATATAGCCTATATTGTCACTAGCATCGTCTTCACAGTACTCTGTTTCTATTCCAACAGCAGTACCATATTTCTCCGCTTCAATTTTACCAGGTATTACTTGTGCTTCCTTCACAAACACCAAATCATAATAGTTAATATTAAATTGTGATGATTCAGCCGTAACAGTCATGTTCTGATAGCCTGCCTCTAAATAAATTTCTCCATAAAAATTTTGCCAGCTCTGCCATCCATTGGTACTTTTAAAGGGCAAGTTTAAACTTGTATTTTTAAAACTAAAATTAATAGATCCATCATTAAATCCAGCAATCCTGGAGACAAGCTGATAATAGCCAGCTTTAGGCACATTAAATTCATATTTCATGTAATCTCCAATATCAATATGTCCTAGATTATGCCCACCGCCGTCATCACTACATTGCTCTGTATTTACGCCTTGCATTTCGAAGTAAGATTCAGCTTCAATTCTATTTGAAAGTAGGTTATAATTTTTAACCCCATTATAAACAAAAATCTGTCTTGTATCGCTTAGTAACATAGAATTGGAAGCTAAAACACCATTAGCAATATTCAAGTATAATTCATCACCTTGCTGAATCGGGGTTGATAAATTAATTTTAAGTATGGATGCGTTATTTGAGTCAATAGCCTGACTTTCAACATAAGCATTGGTCAATTCGCCGTTAATAAACAAATTATAGTCTTTAATCGTGCTGTAGTTACTTGTGATTTTATCATTAAAATAGACAAGTAAAGTATCACCTTCATTATTAGTAGTACAAGCATATACTTTTAAATGCGAGCTACTATCGGATGCAGGAAATTGTGTCAAGCCGTGTTTATAAGGATATAAGGGGCGATAATTAATATCTCCTATGTTGATCGGAATTTGTCGCATGTGGTTTGGCCAGGAATGTGTTGTTTTACCTTTAAGTTTATACAACCCGAAAAGTATTTCGGCAACACCATCGCCCTCTGTTCCAGGGTACCAAGCTGCTATCATCGCATCGGAATGAAACAATGCCTCGCCAAGAATCATTGGCCTTCCTGAAATTAACACCGCTATTGTGGGGATATTTTTGTTTTTAAGCTTTTTTAGAAGTGCAATATCTTGGTTTTCAATATTGAGTGAAGAGCGATCGCCGCCTCCTTCTGAATAAGGTATTTTTTCTCCAATAACAACAACAGCAACATCTATGTCTTGTTCAAAGTCGCCTGTTTTGTTGAAAATAATCTTACTACTGCCTGTTAATTTACGAAACCCCTCTAAAATTGAAGTTCCCTCTGTGATATCTCCATTTCCGCCTTGCCAAGCAATCGTCCATCCACCACACTGTGCACCTAGGTCATCTGCTATAATTCCTGCTAACCCTATGTTCTGCCCTTCTTGTTTTAGAGGTAGCACATTATTTTTAGCATCCAACACAACTATGGATTCGCGTACTGCTTGACGGGCTATCTCTCTGTGCTTTACCGATCCAAATAAGTCGATTTCTGTACTTGATTTAGTAGCATACGGCTCTTCAAAAAGGCCAAGCAATAATTTTTGTTTTAAAATTCTTTTGACCGCATCGTCTATACGCGACATACTAATTTCATTTTCATTAACGAGTTCCGTCGTGTATTTGATAAAGGTTTCATATCTATCTGGCACCATTACCATATCCACTCCAGCATTGATAGACTGTTTGATAGCTTCTTTGTAGTCGTCTGTTACTTGGTCAACACCCTTCCAATCCGAGACAATAAAACCATCAAAACCAAGTTCTGTTTTTAATAGATCTGTTAGCAAGTATTTATATCCATGTACTTTTTGTTCATTCCAGCTATTATAAGTTGCCATAATCGTTCCTACACCATTTTCAATTGCGTCAACGTATGCAGGCATGTGAAGTGACCGTAATAATTCCTCAGTTATTTGTGTATTTCCTTGATCAATCCCATCCGTAGTACCGCCATCTCCAATAAAGTGCTTGGCACAGGCTAAAATCGTATTTTTAAGTGCCAGGTCATTTCCTTGAAACCCAACAACAGAAGCAATACCCATTATTTGGTTAATTTCTGCAGTTTCACCAAAGCCTTCGTATGTCCTGCCCCAGCGTTCATTTTGAGGTACAGCAACACATGGCGCAAAAGTCCAATCTATTCCAGTTGCAGCTACCTCACTGGCAACGACTTGAGAAATACTTTTTACAAGTTCGGTGTTCCAGGTTGCACCCAAGCCAATGTTATGAGGTACTATAACAGCCCCCTCTACATTATTGTGACCATGAACGGCATCAATTCCATAAATTATGGGAATTCCGGAGCTAGATTGCATTGATGCTGTTTGGTATTCATTATACATATCAATCCAAGAATCTAACGTATTAGGCTCTGGTGCAGAACCTCCGCCACTTAATAAAGAACCAATATTATAGGTCGCTAAATCAGAAATATGATCTAATTCTTTGCGCTCTACCTGAGTCATTTGACCCACTTTTTCTGCTAGGGTCATCTTCCCGACCAGAAGGTTTACTTGAACGTCAATACTTTGACCATTAATAAAAAAAGGTAATACAAGTAAAGCAGAAAGGAAGTATTTAAGTTTCAATTTTGGTGTTTTTATCAATTAATTAATAATTTTAAGTTCTTGTTTGCTTTTGACACACTAATAAAGTAAACTCCCTTATTTAATGACGAAATATCAATTTTTAAATCATTTGTTTCAATATTTTTAATTGTTTTAACTAACTGACCACTTATGTTATAAATACTTACTTTACCAATTGGGTTGGGTGAACTAATAAAAACTTTGTCTTTTGCTGGATTGGGATAAATAATTGTAGGAGTATCTATAACTTGATCAATCCCTAAATATTCTTCAATTAAAACAAATTCAACCCAATTTATATTAAACTCGGGCCTAATTACAGTCAAATCCATTTGATATATGCCTGCTTGGAGATCTATTTCAGCTGATACTGTTTCCCAATTTTGCCATCCACTGGTGTAAGGTGTAGAGATTGTAACTTTTTCATCAGAAATATTGTTAAAATTCAATTCGCCAATAACTTTTTTAAATCCAAGTCTTAAAAGACCAATTGAGTTTCCTGATGCTAATCTAAAATTTACACGATATTTTCCTGATTTATCTAACATTAGCATGTAAGCGACGGTATCTCCCATATCTGCATAAGCGATATTTTGACCACCCCCTTGATCTGAACAATTTTCAGTACGAAATCCACACCCCCTGTTTCCAGGGACACATGGGCCTAAATTAAGTCCATGGTCTTCTGCCTCAATTTTGGATGAAACTAAAAAAAAGTCGTCTGGCGAAAGACTGTTATTTGCTATGACAACCAGTTCAAATAATTCTAAATCAATTGAACTTAAAGATTTAACAGTTCCATCATTATAAGTAGCTCTTAGATCATCTGAAGGTACAATAGTACTTGTTAGTCCAAGATTTACAGTTTGATCGTTATTTTCAAACGAAACTGAAGAAATATCTACATATCCAATATTTTTAAAAACTTTAAAGGTTTCTGTAGTAATGTTGGATTTATCAATTGGTTGATTAAAAAATAATTTTACAGATTGAAAATCATTACCTGTTACAGAGCTATTCAACTCAAAAGATGATAATTCTTGATTAGAGCTCAATGAAAAAACAAAGTGACTTAAATCAAAGCCGGAATTTTCAGATATAAACTTAAATCTGTTTTCACCCTTACTTAATTTAACTTTCTCCAACCTTTTTTCAATAAAACTTTCATAACTGCCACTATTACCAAGAGATATATTTGATCTAGTTGGAAAACCGTTTATTTCAAATGAAATTTTTCCCGAGTTTGAAGTACTTGAATAAAATATATCGATATCATACAAACCATCATCTTCTACATCAATTGTATAAACAGCCCACTCGCCCTTTTCAATATATTCAATACAATATCCATTTGCCCCTGTGTAAGTAGTTGAATTTACATCAACTCCGTCATTACGGTATGTGAAAGAATTTGATGCTTGATATGTTCCAGTACTATATTCAAAATCATAACTATTAGTGTCATAATACGCATTTAAATTATTTCCCAAATCAAAGTCAGAAGCATAAATAGTTCCAGGAACTATATTAGAACTATATGGAATTGTAAAATCAGTATATGGCTGTCTTAACAACGCATCGATATAATCTTTTTGGAAATTTACATTCTCAATTTTTGTACTTTCTGCAAGTTCAAGTAGTCCTGCATAAATATTATCAATTGTTGGTTTTGAACTAGACTCGCCTTTCATGTAACTTATTAAGGCATCGTATTTTGAATTGGATTTAAATGAAACTGGGTTAGTTATAGAATTAAGTTTTTTATATGTCCACCAAGACCAACCAATACCAAGCTCCTCAAAAAGTTTAACTGCATCAGTTGCCCATGCATTTGAGTTTTCTCCAGACTCTCCCATCCACAGCGGATAATTATATTGTTGCTGAATATTTAAAACAAACTCTAATACAAAGTGAGCATTAAACGTTTTATATTTATGAAAACTATATGCCATGTTCGAGTCCCAAGGCGGGGTAAGTCCTGTATAGTCATTTGCATATCCATTGCCCTCAATAAATAATATTCTTTTATTATCATGCTCTCTTATGGCATTGGTTATACGAACAAAAAGATCTTTTAAGTCCGAAATATCACTAAAGTCCCAATGTGTTTCATTAATTAGATCATATCCACCCATCCATGGGGAGTCTTTATAGCGATCGGCAAGTTTGGACCATAGAGCTACAGTCTTACTTTTATTGAGCTCGCTTTCCCACAGCGAAGGTTTCGAGGGGTCCCTATCACTTATGTTTGGATCGCGCCCCTGACCGCCAGGAGCTGCATGTAAATCCAAAATTAAATAAATTTGGTTGTCTTGACACCATGACAATAAATTATCAACAAGTTCAAAGCCCTTTGATAGCCAAGTGTTTTCCCCTTGAACAGGTTCATCTTCAATTGGCAAAGTAAATAAATTGTAGTGCATGGCTAGCCTCACACTATTAAAACCCCAACTTGACAAAGAGTCAATGTCAGCTTTAGTAACAAAATTATCATGCCATTTATTGAAATAATCATTTGTTTTTTCTGACCCAATAAGATTTTCTAATTTATTTTTGAAATCTCCTTGTGAAACTGCTCCACCGACATAGTTCATCATATACGGTTCTTGAAGCATCCAATTTCCAAGACCCATTCCTCTTAGGATAACTATTTCCCCATTTTCGTCTACAATATTTTTACCTGACCTTTTAAGATGTTGTGCATCAGCACTAACACTCAAAATCATAAAAAAAAATCCCGCTATAAAAACACTGAACCTCATATCAAAGTAATAATGAACTATTGGTTATCTATACCAAAAAGGCTAATTTCTGAACCATGTACATAGGTATCGCTTCCATAATTTGAGGTAATTGAAAACTTAAAGTAACGAAATGCTTCAGTCACACTTTCCAAATTAAATTCATGCCCATTTGCTGCATCATCGAGTACATCTGTTGGAACAGTTCCTCCAACTTTTGGGTCACCAATATCGAAACTACCTACTAAATTCCAATCTATTTTATCATTACTAACAAATAAATCAAATGATCTCATATTTTCTTCTTGAAAATAATATGGGACTCCTGCGACACCTCCATACCAATAGGCTCTTTGCCAAACTACAAATCGATTGATTCGTGCCTTTTTGTTCATATCAACCACAATATCAAGTGGCCACTGAAGAGATCCTCCATTTTGATCACGCCAAATAATAAAATAACTATTGTCACTATTAGTGGCTGCAGTATCAATTATATCATCCCAAAAATTTGTAGTGCTTCCTTCCCATGCATTTCCATTAACTGAAAGATTTCCAACAAGAGTCCATGTGCCCTTCTCAATTTTTTGCTCAAATAAAGGAGTGTAAGTTCCAACTTTTTCTGTAGAAGTAGAGTTACCTTCAATATCTTCAACGCGAATAGAGAATGTTAATGGTACTGCATCTAAACCACGAACAAAAACTGATTCCTCTTGAGATTTTGAGGATAGTATTCGAGTTTCAGTTTCGCCGTTTTCATTAGTGATGTCAACATAAACAAAAACTGTTTTACCAGAGGGGTTATTCCAGTTTAATTTAACTCCGCCCAAATCAGGTGTTATTGTTATACTTTCAAGAACTACAAAAACAAAAGAAGTAAGGGGTATGAAATCTACCACAACTGGATCAGATACATTATCATCCTCATCGTAAACACGTAAAGAAACTTCAACAGTTTCATTTCCAATAAAACCATCCACATCAATGCGGTTATTAAACTTACTTGAAATACGATTAACTTCTTGCCCTTGGGAGTTTGCATAACTAGCTTTTACATAAAGAACACCATTGCTTTGTGGCAGCGTATAAACAATAGTTCCTCCACCATTTTTTGGTATTATTTCAATCACTTCAAGGGGTTCGACTCTTTGTGTGGTTTCCTTCTCGCAACTAACAATAAGAGAAACAAATAATAAAAGGATAAATTTTCTCATCTTCTACCAGTTAGGGTTTTGAATTAGATTTGAGTTTTTTGTTAATTCACTTGTTTTTATTGGATGCAGGTAATCCCTTTCTTTTAAAAAAGTTCGTTGACCAACTATGATTTTGGTGTAATAATCATTAATATCTGTAGCATCAACTGACCATCCATAAACAGGCGTGTTAAAGTCTATATGCGCTTTCATCCATCTTCGCATATCATTGTAACGGTGGCCCTCAAAAGAAAGCTCAATTTGGCGTTCAATATGAATAATCTCGCGAAGTCCGTTTTTAGTAGCATGCTTGTTAACGTTTTTTGCAATTGCTGGATTAGACCAACTTTCTTCAATGCTAGGTATTCCAGCCCTTTCTCTAATTAGATTTAGTGCGTCATATACCTCTTGAGTAGGACCATACGCTTCGTTTAGCGATTCGGCATAATTTAAATAAAGTTCTGCTAGTCTTATTAGTGGCCAAGGATAATCAACAAGTAAATTATAGGTTTGCCCCTCAGAATCTGGATGAACAATTTTCTTTAGAGCATATCCTGTTGTAAGGTAATCATTACTATTGGCTAATCTTCCATGAATTTCTCCCTTTCGCATTTTTAAATCCCATTTATAACCCCATCCACGATAGTGGCCACGGTCAAAGCCTAGGTGAGCATAAAATCTAGATTCACGATTTAGATTTAGTTTTGCTGTTTGTTGTCCATACTGGGCTTGAAGAGTTTGTGATGATGATACATAAGACAGATTATACCTATTATCGTAATCAAATGATATGTCCTCATTAATTGGAAGGCCATTATTTGTGTAATATAGTTCAGCCATACGAAGTGTAGGAGAAACCCATTGCCAAGCTGCCTCAACACGAGAAGAGTTTGGATCTTTTAAAAGAGCACCAGCTTGAATTTGCCACCAATCATCATTTGAACCAACTGGTCTAGAATGTCCCCAAATAAGTTCATCATTCCATCTATCTGTAACAACATATCTATTGTTATAAATTGATTTCAAAAAATCTGAATTTTGATATGTCCGCTTATCAATTTCTAGTGGTTCATCATTAAAATAATAAAACTCTATTCCATTTTCAACAGCAGCGTCAAGCGCCGCTTTAGCTGCATTAGCAGCCAGTTCCCACCTAGACTGATCATAGCTTTGATTAAAAAAATGAGTTCCATCAGCATTAACAAAACTTGAGTACAGCTCTGAATTACCATTAAAAAATGGTGAAGCAAAAAACAAAGAAATTCTAGATTTCATAGATTTTGCAATCACTTGATCTATCCTACCTAAGTTATTGTCGTTAATGACTCTTGGCGGAAGACCCGCAATAGCAGTATCTATGGTATTGATTATATAATTAAATACTTCATCAACAGTAGCTCGCTTTACTTTTACTTCCTCAACAGAAGCCGATATTGGAAGGTTAGTATCTATAATTGGCACAGGGCCATATTTAATTAAGAGTAAATAGTGAAAATATGCTTTTAAAAACATTGCTTCTGATTTCCAGGCAAGTTTTTCTGTTAATGACATATCTAGAACGTTATCTACATTGTCAATTAAGGTATTGCAAGCTCTAATTCCTTCAAATAAACTGTTTTGGCTATTTGAGTCGTATTGATTATAACCAGACCAAAAGCTTAATATAGGATTATCTGCTTGCTGTTCCCCTTTCATTAAATCAGTTCCTGCAGGTTCTTTGGCAAATGGAGTAGTAAGTTCATCCGTAGCCATTACAAAAGTTTCATATAAATGATCATTCTCGGGGATGTGACTGTAACAAGTAACAAGTGCAGTGTATGCAGCATTTTTTCGCTCAAAAAGAAGTGATAACTCTTGAGTTTTATCGGGAACAATATCTAAATAGTCTTTACAAGATAATGTTGAAAGTATAATAAGTATGTAAAGTGCTTTTTTCATATTCTACAGATTAAATTGTAATCCTAAATTCCAAACCTTTTGAGGGGGATAGCCCAAGCCACCATCACCCATCTCAGGGTCCCACAACTTGAATTTACTAAAGTAAAATAAATTTACACCTGTAAAATAAAGACGAGTATTTGTCTTTTTAAATATCCCTCTTACAGGTGAGAAAGTATAGCCAAACTCTATATTTTTTAATCTCAAAAAATCTCCATCGCGAAGCCACCATGAAGACTTCTGATCATTGTTTGGAATACTCTCTGTTGAAAGTCTTGGCCAAAAACTATATATATCTGGATTATTTACTGACCAATGATTATCAGCTATATAACTTAAAGCATTACGTTCACCAATAAATGGAGCAATATCTTCATCTTGTCCAAATTTTCGAATTGTAAAAGAAGAACGTGCAGATCCTTGAAAAAAGACAGATAAGTCAAAGTTTTTATACATAGCAGATAACCCAAAACCGTATATTATTTCTGGTATGTATGGTTTTCCAATCGGTGTGTAGTCATTTTCATTAATAATACCATCACCATTAATATCAGTGTATTTAATGTCTCCAGGTAAATATCCTGCAACAGATGAAGACAAACCATTAAATTGTTCAGGTGAATTTAAAATATCTTCTTCATCAATAAATAATCTTTCAGCAATAAGTCCCCAATCTTGATTTATAGGATAACCAATTCTACTTAGATTATCAAAAGGATAATCTGGTTCTCCGTTAACCAAAACCTTATTTGTAGAATAAGTAAAGTTTGCTCTTCCAGTTATTATTAAATCATTTTTAAAGGCTTTATTGTAATCCAATGAAATATCAACTCCTTCTGACTCAACTTGTCCAATATTACTATTAACAGTAGAGGTTAGACCCATTGAATCCGGTATATAATCCCACGCCTGATAAATTTTTTCTCTCTTCTCAGTAAAATATTCAAGTTGTACCATAAGAGTGCTATCATATTCAAACTCAAGCCCATAATTAGTCTTTTTTGCTACCTCCCATGTTACGTTTGGATTAGAATATCTATTAATGTTATATCCATTATAATAGTTGTTAAAGTCATTACCAAAAGTATAGCCCGTTGAGCCATCACTAAAACTTACATCAGATAAATAAAAAAAACGGTCTTGTTCAGAAGAAATTCCATCGTTACCTACTAGACCATAACTAAAACGTAATTTTAGCATAGTGACTTTAGGCAGTAAAGATTTTATAAATCTTTCTTCAGAAAGCATCCATCCTCCTCCAATAGATGGAAAAAAGCCAAAACGTTCTTTTTGTGCAAATCGTTCAGAACCGTTATAACCAAAATTAAGTTCTGTAAAATATTTTTCTTTATAATTATAGGATACTCTGCCAGAAAGGCCCATATTTCGTCGTGGAAGAGTTGAAAATGCATTTTCATTATTCAGAGTATTTAATGACTCACTAGCATAATAAACAAATAAAGCCCCTAAATTATGCTTACCCCCATTGAATCCCCTATTGTATTCAGTTATTAATTCGTAATATGTGTTGCTATTACTTTCTGTACTAACTTCTGGGTTATTTAAATATTCGGTACCCTCTTGAATTTGGTAAAGAAAATAATTTACTCCCTGTTCAGAGTCAATTTCAGCAACTCCGTAATAAAATGGTGTATATTCACGTTGCGTAGAATTCCGTGAATAACTCTTTACAGAAGCCATTGCACGTAATTCTAAACCAGGTGTTATAAAATCCAAATTTTGTCTAAGTTGGGCTTGGGATAAAATTGTTGATTGTGAATAATCTCTATAACCCTTTACCATGTCAGCATATGGGTTTGGATAACCTCCAAGTCCCTTGTTTCCAAAAAGTGTATGATTAAAAATTTCCTGATTTGGAACATTATTATAGTAAGCAGGAAAATTAACTGGATTTGCCTTCATTACGCTTTTAAATATATCGCTACCTGAATTAATAGGACCGTTATAACGTTCGAAAAGAGAGGAAAACTTTACGGCTACTTCAGTACTACTTGTCAAGTCAATATTAATATTAGCCCTTAGATTAGATCTATTAATTTTAATATTGCTATTAAAATTACTCAGTGGGTCTACATTTAGAAGTCCATTATCTATATTATGAGAAACAGACAAATAATACTGAGCTACTTCTCCACCCCCAGAAACATTTAAATTTAATTTTTTATTTTCTGTGTAATCCTTAATTAAACTATTTTGCCAATCAAAGTTTGGAAAGAGGTTGGGGTCTAAATTTTGCTGAGTTCCATCAATTTTATATCTGGAGTAAACTGGCAAAGCGGTTTCATCTCGCATACGAAGGGCTTCATTGTAAAGATTCATATAAGAAACTCCTTCTAAAAATTTATTGACTTTAGACGGCATTGAAAATTTATTTTCGTAGCGCACAGAAACCTTAGCTCTACCTTTTATTCCTTCTTTAGTAGTAACTAAAATTACCCCATTTGCACCTCTTGAACCATACAGTGAGGTTGCTGTAGCATCCTTCATTATGGAAAAACTTGCAATGTTGTCTGGTTCAATTCGAGCTAAATCATCAGTAGTTACTTGAAGTCCATCAATTAAGATAAGTGGATTATTTTTGTAACCAAAAGTCGTTACACCTCTAATAAAAAACTGAGCATTATCTTGACCAGGTTCACCGGATCGTTGATAAGATATTACACCTGCGAGCTTACCTGCCAAGCCAGCTGTAAAATTTGATGTTGGCTGTTGTAACTCAGCAGGTTTTATTGTACTTATAGAACCAATTACACTATTTCGTTTTTGTTTTTGGAAAGCGACAACCTGAACATCATCAAGTTCTTCAAAATCTTCCTCAAGAATTATGTTAATATATCTCTGATTATTTACTGAAATTGTTACAGTCTTAAAGCCGAGATACGAAAAAATTATAGAAGCATCTTTATTGGATACATTCAAAACATACTTGCCATCCAGGTCCGAGACAGACCCATTACTTGTACCAGATTCAATCACAGTTACACCAGGAAGCTGAACACCTGCACCATCAACAATCTCACCCGAGACTATGTGTTGTTGAGCTAATAGTCTTGTGCAAAGCAATAAGAAGGATAAAATTAGATAGGCTTTTTTAAACATAAAATTTATTAATTATAATTTTAATTAGATTATAACTTTCACAAAAATTATTTTTTTATAAACTTTGAAAAAGCCTTGTCGTATTTAATAAAATACATGCCTGATTTTAAATCACTCACATCAACTTTGTTATTAATTACTTTACGCGTATCTATTTTAGCGCCAATTACAGAATATATAATTACTTCATTGATATTTAGTCCAGAATCAATATTGAAATGTGAAATAACTGGATTTGGATAAATAATAAATGAAAATGATTTTAAATCATTAATAGTTAAACTACTGGCGTTAGAAAAGAACCAATTATCAATGTACATCATTTCAATATTGTTGCCAGCAGGATCAAACTTAAATCCAGAAACAGATGTTAAATTTAATTCTCGCTGTTCAGGAAGTAGATGAAAATCTGATAGAGGGATAATTATTCTATTCCAATTAGAAGATTCAGATGGCGTAAGGGTACTCTTTTGTTCTGAACCCCCGTCAAAAAAGAAGAAATCAAATTCCTCACCATTTTTAGACCAAACATCCATAATCATGTGAGTCATTGCTGTAAAATCTTGTGCTGTTCCACTATCAGTGGAAGTAGCCTCAAGATAAATACCGCCATAATTAAGGTTTTTTAATTTTATAACACTATTACCGTTTTCAAGCTCAAATGGTGCTACTAAAACACCATCATTCCAAGAAGCTGAGTTAAATGGACCTGTCCAATCAAGACTTGTGTAAGTGTCTCCAAAAATAGATTTCACTGTGTTACTATCAAAAGTAGGGTCTGAGCTATTTGAATCAGGTTCTATATCTGAAGGAGGAGTACATGAAACTGAACTGTCTTTATAAAAAAGAAGATTTGAAACATAAAAAACAGAGGGGGTTCCCGAAGCATCATTGTTCCATTTAAACTTTTGAATTGCAGTTTTGAGTAGTTCTTTTTCTACAGTGTCAAAATCACATATTTTTAATTTTATTGTATTCCATTGTTGCCCATTTACTTCAATAATTTTTTTAGACTCAGGTTGAATTTCGTCTAATAAAAAGAATTGTATAAAACCATCTTCTTTTGCCCAAATATCCATGTGAATGAAATCGTATGTTGAAATATCGATAAAAGGGGAAGCAAATTCATTTCCGACATAACTTAAATTTGTAAATTTCATTAGTTCCTCATTGATACCAGAATACTTTTCGAGGCTACTTCCACTCCAAGAAGCATTAAAAATATTTCCATTGGTAGAGGGTGTGCCTTTTGTAAAAACATCAAATGCATATCCATTTTGATAGAGGCCAGTCCAAATTGGTAGAACTTCTGTGTTAGAATATCCTGGATTTGGTGCCTGATCAGATGGAGCAGATGGTAATGGAGTGCTCCCTTCAGAAACAGTAAAATCATCTAAATATCCAACAACCTTCTCTGAATTACCTTCCATATTAAATTGAATTACAATCTGATCATATTCAATACTATTTGTTAGTTCATCACCAAATTCGCGTTTGAAATCAAACTCAATATTATTCCATTGATCAGCCACTAGCTCTTTATGAATACGCTTATCAGAATTGTAAGGGGCTGAAAGATCTCTATTTTGTAATCTAAAGGACAACGACGGGTAATCTGTAGAACCACTAGAAGTACCATCCATTAATACAGACGGTACGTATGCCCGTACATTAAATTTATTTAAAGTTTTTAAGTCAAGCTTGTTTTCATATTGTACACGCATTTGGCTCCAATAATTACCTGTATCATTATATTTTAATACTTTATTTGAAGGATCTGTTGGATCAGTAACAACCGTCAGCTCAACTGCTTCAGCTCCTGGACTACCTGGCTGGTAGCGAATTCCATTATTATAGGTTGTGTCATTATTTGCATCAATATTAACAGAGCCTTCGAAATCATCTCCGACAGGACTTATAGTTTCGTTAGGCACAAATGCACTTCCCTCAACAATTATTAAATCATCAAGATAACCAATAACAGCTTCATTGGCACCCTCCATATTAAACTGAATTACAATTTGATCATACTGAGTATCATTAATAACATCATCCCCAAATTCTTTACTAAAGTCAAATTCAACAGTTACCCATTCTCCGGAATTACCAAGCTGCTTATGAATTCGCTTGTCGGTTTCCCAGGGTGAACTCAATTCTCTATTTTGAAGCCTAAAAGACAATGAAGGATAATTAACATCACCACTATTAGAACCCTCATACCCCGCTTGAACATACGCTTTAATAATAAATTTATTAAAACTTGATAGGTCCATTTTTTTCTGAGTCTGGTACTTAACATTGGCATAAAAATTTGTACCCTTATCGTCGTATTTTAAAACCTTGTTTGATGAATTAGTTGGATCTTCAGCAATCGTAATTATAGTATTTTCAGCATCATCAGGTTGATAACGTATTCCATTGTAAAAAGTAGAATCCATTTCAGTTCCATTATTTTCCCATATACCAGTTTCATCGCTTGCGGATACATTAACATCACCTTCAAAATCATCTGGACTTGGGACCATAGTTTCTTGTGAGAAAATAAAAGAACATGAAATAAAAAATAATATAGTAAAGAATGGTTTCATAATATTTTTTGAAATGATAATTACAAATAAAAAAAATTAAATTATTGTATAAAATATCTCGCAAATTTATTGAATTAATAATGAGAAAACATAAATGTTTCAAAAATATTCTAGTTGCAAAAATTCTTTAGTGGGTTATTAAGTCAATGAGTTAGAAAAACAGGTCAAAGCATTTTTTCTGAGTGGCATGGTGTAAAAAATGACTGAAACTTTTATTTGTTGATATTTAACTATCTTACTGAAACCAACTAATTCCTAGTTTTATTTTTTTGGATATATGTCTTGGAATCTTTGTGAAAACAGCAAAGTTTAATCATAATCTAACCCACTCCCTAGCTCATAAAGAACACCTAATCCATCGGAGGATTTTGGCCAAATGAAATTAAGCTTGGCTTTGGGTTGGGTGTCTCCAAAAAGGACATCTGCAATTCCTTCTCCAGCCATACCAGGCAAAAAGGACGCAACAAAGGCATCAAATTCGTCTACTTTATCGTGTACCAGCAATGGACGACCACTAATCATTAGGACGATTAGTGTATTTCCTGAGGCAATAACACGATTTAATGTTTCTTGATCTGCAAGGTTTAAACTTAAATCTCCATCATCACCATATCCTTCAGCATATGGATATTCACCAACTACAGCTAAAACAATACTACCTTCTGCAATTGTAGTAGCGTTTGGGCTATAGGTCACATTGGCATCGGGGGCAACCTGTAAAATCCCTTTCAATATAGTTGTTCCGTTTGGCTGTAAAACACGATTCTGCATAAAGCCAGTGAAATCTTCAGGAACCACTAAACCGTCATTGTCTAAATCAATTTCTTTAAAATTAGTTGTCCAATTATTTTTTTCAAATTTGCTCTCATAAACTTTTTTTAGTTGGCTGTAATACTCTTTGCTTGTCAATTTCCCATCTGCATTATAATCTAAGAAAGCAAAGTCAGGTGTAAAAATACCTTGCCAATCTGTTGTCCATCCACCGTTTTGAATGCCAAGGTTGTTTGCTGCTGATCCAACTACAGTGATGGTTTCATTTTTCGACATTGGTAGACTACCCATGTTTTTAAGTAAAATAGTTGACTTTTGGACTGCTTCCCGAGCCAAAGCCCTGTGTTTCAATGACCCAATTTGATCTAAATAAGCATCATCGATAAACGGGTTGTCAAATAAACCGATCTCCATTTTTACTTTTAAAATCCGACTTACAGCATCATCTATTCGAGCTATACTGACACTACCCTCATTTACTGCGTCAATTAAATACTTAATAAACGTTTTGTAGTGCTTGTTTTTAGCATAAGAGGAATCTCCTTGCCTGATTCCCGGAACCATAACCATGTCAATGCCGGCGTTAATGCCATTAATTACATCAGACTTATAATCACCAGGAATTTGATTAATCCCACCCCAATCAGAAACAACAAAACCTTTAAATCCAAGATCATCTTTTAAAAGATCATTTATAAGCAAATTGCTACCATGACATTTTTCTCCACGTAAACTGCTGAAGCTTACCATAATGGTTTTTACATCAGCTGCAATTGCTCTTTCGTAAGGTGGTAAGTGTAACTCGCGTAATGCCGCATCTTCCAGCTGAACATCGCCTTGATCGATTAAATATGAGTGTAAACCGTCTACTTCAGTACCCGTCCCCCAAATAGTTCCGCCATCCCCAACAAAGTGTTTAGCACAAGCGGCAACTTGCTTACCACCTGTATCCTTTAGCAGGGCTTGGTATCCATTTACGGCTGCTGTTGTGAGTCCATTTACAATTTCTGATGTTTGCCCAAAACCCTCATAAAAACGTCCCCACCTTGGATCTTGAGGGACAGCGACGCAAGGAGAAAACGTCCAATGGATACCAGTAGCAGCAACCTCAATCGCTGTAGCTTTATTTACCCGAAACACCAAATCTGCATCGTTGGCTGCGCCCAGGGCAATATTGTGTGGAAATACTGTTGCACCCAAAAGATTATTGTGCCCATGTACAGCATCAACTCCATAGATTATCGGAATGGCTAGGCGGTTTCCCATGGCGATTTTTTGAAATCCATTGACCATGTCAAGCCAATCTTTTGGCGTGTTATTTTTTGGAGCACCTGAACCTCCGCTTAAAACAGATCCGATGTGATAGGTTTTAATGTCGTTAATATCATCAAACATGCGTAAATCTACTTGCGTCATTTGACCTACTTTTTCAGCGAGGGTCATCTGATCTAAAATATTAGATACTTTTTCAGCAATTACACTTGCATCTTTATCGTTTGATAAGGTAGAGCAGGCAGTTAAAGACAATAGAGTTAAGAGTATAAAACTAAATCGCATTTTAATTAATTATTTGGTTATAAATTTTTTTGAATATATACTTTTTTAAAATTTTAAATTAATAATTCAGTATTAAAGTTCATAAACAAAAAATCATGGCTTTCTAATGTTTGTTACTAGCTTTTGGATTTCTTTACTTGGTTCGGGAGTGCAGCTAGTAACTACAATCGTAACAATAAAATTAGCTAACATGGCTATTGTGCCAAAGCCTTCTGGAGAAATGCCAAACCACCAATCAGCTTTGGTACCGGCTCCAAACCAACCAAATTTAAATTTTAGCATATAGAAAAGCATCAATGAAACCCCAACCAACATCCCGCTTATTGCCCCTTCTCTATTGATACGTTTTGAGAAAATCCCAAATAGTATCGCTGGAAAAAAAGATGAAGCTGCCAGACCAAAAGCGAGGGCAACTGTTGCTGCCACAAATCCCGGTGGATTGATGCCAAAATATCCTGCCAAACAAACAGCGGCCGTAGCTGCTAAACGAGCAGCTACTAGTTCTCCTTTTTCTGATATATTAGGCTTAATCATTTTTTTTAGTAGATCGTGAGAAACTGCTGAAGATATCACCAAAAGTAAGCCTGCTGCGGTTGATAATGCAGCTGCCAGTGCGCCTGCCGCCAGGAGGGCAATAACCCAATTAGGTAAGTTTGCAATTTCTGGATTGGCAAGTACCATGATATCCACATCCACATCCAATTCATTAGTTATTGCATCTGCTGAGTATTGAATAAGTCCGTCATCGTTTTTATCAGTAAAACCAAGTAATCCTGTGGTTTCCCACTTTTCAAACCAATAGGGCATTTGCTCATACGGTTTGTTACTTACGGTTTCAATTAGGTTCGTCCTAGAAAACACAGCTATTGCTGGTGCCGTAGTGTATAGAATAGCAATAAACAATAGTGCCCACCCAGCAGACTTTCTTGCATCGCTTACCTTTTTAACAGTAAAAAAGCGCACGATTACGTGAGGCAGTCCTGCTGTACCAACCATAAGTGCCATAGTAATGCAAAAGACATCAAATAACGATTTGCTTCCAGATGTGTATTCATGGAAACCTAATTCCTTATGCAACCCATCTAGTTTATCCAAAAGATAAACTCCTTTAACATCTGTAGCACCAAAACCAAACTGTGGTATTACATTGCCAGTAACCATAAACGATATGAATACAGCAGGTACCATAAAGGCAAAAATGAGTACACAATATTGTGCTACTTGTGTGTAAGTAATGCCTTTCATCCCGCCTAATACGGCATAAAACAATACGATTCCCATACCAATAAGCACCCCAGTTACTATATCCACTTCCAAGTATCTAGAGAATACAACACCCACACCACGCATCTGACCAGCGATATAAGTAAAGGATACAATAAGAGCACAGAAAACGGCTACAGAACGGGCCGTATTTGAGTAGTAACGGTCACCAATAAAGTCAGGAACCGTAAACTTTCCAAATTTTCTCAAATAAGGCGCTAAAAGAAGTGCCAGCAAAACATAGCCACCTGTCCAGCCCATAAGGTATACGGAGCCGTCATATCCACTTAGCGAAATAATACCCGCCATAGAAATAAAAGAGGCAGCAGACATCCAGTCGGCTGCAGTCGCCATTCCGTTAGCTATGGGGTGCACCCCACCTCCTGCTACATAAAATTCTTTTGTTGAGCCAGCACGAGACCAAATAGCGATACCTATATATAATGAAAAACTCAGCCCGACAGCAATCCAAATCCAATATTGAAGTTCCATCTATTCGTCTTTATTTAATTTTTTATCTAAACGATTCATAAGGTATATGTAAGTAAAAATGATGATTACAAAACAAAAAATGGAACCTTGTTGAGCAAACCAAAACCCGAGTTTAAAACCGCCTATTTTTATTGTGTTTAATTGTTCTACAAATAAGATTCCACAACCAAAAGAAACGATAAACCAGAGGGTGAGTAGAATGCTGATGTACTGGACATTTTTTTTCCAATAGGTGTTTTTCATAATTTAAATATTATATTTTTTTCGTGAACGTTTTACAAAACCCGAAAAACCAAAGATGATGAGATAGCACGGAATTAGGATATAATAACTCTCCTTTGCTGCTAAGGCCAATGCATCTGCAGCTTCTAATCCTGAATCAATAAGCGATTCTTTTCCGCTATCGACAAGTCGACCATACAATGGTGGAATTATGGCACCTCCTGAGATTGCCATAATAAGCATGGCAGCAGCAGTTTTAGTATGTCTACCTAAACCGTCTAAAGTCAAAGGCCATACCGCAGGCCAAACCAAGGCATTTGCAATACCTAGAGCTGCTACAAAAAGAACTGATGTGAATCCAGTAGTACTAATTATACAAAAGCTAAATACAAGTCCAATCACAGCGCTGATTTGCAAGGCCTTATTCTGACTTAAATATTTTGGTATCAATGCAACGCCAAGTGCATAAGTACCCACCATAGCCATTAGCGTAAAGGTGGTAAAGAATTTAGCTTTTGATGCTGATATGCCCAGGGCAAGTCCATAGGCGATAATAGTATCTCCAGCTATCACCTCAGCGCCAACATATACAAATAGGGTGAGCATACCAAACCAAAGTTGTGGGTATTGAAAAATGGTTTTTTTAGATCCAGCCTGTGTTTCTTCTTCTAGACTAGCTTCTGCCTCTACGTGAGGAAGAGGTGCGCGACGCATCAATAACCCAAGCACAAATAAAACGGCTGACATTACCAGATAAGGGACAAAAACACTATCAGCCATTTGATCTAAAAGGATGGCCTTTTCGTCTAAAGAAACTTGATTTACAATTTCTTTAACCTCATCAATACCACTTAGAAGTAAAGCGCCAAAAATAACTGACCCTAGTGCACCAGCAATTTTATTTGCTATTCCCATAATGGCAATGCGTTTGGCTCCACTTTCAATAGGTCCCAGAATAGTAATATATGGATTGGCAGCAGTTTGCAAGATGGTCATTCCAGTCCCTTGAATAAAAATACCTGCCAAAAACATCCAATAGGTTCTAGCTTCGGCTGCAGGAATAAAAACTAAAGCACCGGCAGCCATGAGAAATAATCCAATAGACATACCTTTTCTATAACCTATTTTATTTAACAAATAAGAAGCTGGCAATGCCATTACTACAAAAGATATATATGAGGCTGATGCCACCAAATATGACTGGGCTTCAGTTAACTCATTAATGGTTTTCATAAATGGGATCAGTGCCCCGTTCACCCAAGTGATAAAGCCGAAAATAAAAAATAACCCTGCGATAATGGCAATGGCTGTTTTGTTGGATTGTGTTGATTTCATCTACAATAAATATGTAATATTTATAACTTTAATGTTATTAAAATTGCAAGTCAATAAAATTTTAGGCAATGTATTAATTTTGATTACAATAAGTTAATTAGTAAACTTAAGAATAAATGCGAAAAAAACAGCAAAAAACAGCAAAAAACAAAATTAATTGGTTAAAATTGTGCAGCAAAAAAAATTAATTAAACGATGATTAAGTCAATTATTTTTACCTGCGTTTCAATATTATTAATCGGATGTCAAAACAGTTCTTCCGACAATGGCGGGGTTAGAAAACTAACTTCCTATGTCAATACCTTTATAGGTACTGGTGGACACGGGCACACCTACCCTGGGGCTACGTTACCTTTCGGAATGATGCAACTTAGTCCAGACACCCGACTCGAGGGCTGGGATGGCTGCTC
>PAAD01000041.1 GCA_002698745.1 Flavobacteriaceae bacterium | reverse complement strand
GGGTCACGTACCGATACTTGGGTTTTAAAATCGCTGAATCCCAAGGCATTAAACACGTAGAGTACCAAATCAATAACGCCCATAAACTCTTCATTGAGTTGTTCTGGCGTACAGAAAATATGTGCATCGTCTTGTGTAAAGCCACGTGCCCTTGTAAGTCCGTGCAACTCACCGCTTTGTTCATAGCGGTAAACCGTACCAAATTCGGCAAGTCTGACAGGTAGGTCGCGGTAGCTCCAAGGCGTGGCATTGTAAATTTCGCAGTGGTGTGGGCAATTCATGGGTTTAAGCAAAAATTCTTCTCCTTGCGCAGGTGTATTGATGGGCTGAAAGCTATCTGCGCCATATTTTTCATAGTGACCAGATGTCACATACAATTCTTTTTGTCCAATGTGAGGAGTTACGACTTGTTCATAGCCAGCTTTGGTTTGTGCTTTACGCAAAAACTGCTCGAGTCTTTCGCGCAGTGCAGCTCCTTTGGGCAGCCAAAGCGGCAGGCCTTGTCCTACTTTGTTGGAAAAGGTAAATAGACCAAGTTCTACACCAAGTTTACGGTGGTCGCGTTTCTTTGCTTCTTGCAGCATTTCCAGGTATTCTGTTAGCAGTTTTTGCTTAGGAAAAGACACCCCATAAATACGAGTAAGCTGCTTATTTTGTTCGTCGCCCCGCCAGTAAGCACCTGCGATATTGGTAAGTTTTACAGCCTTGATCATACCGGTATTCGGAATGTGTCCACCGCGGCAGAGATCGGTAAAGTCGTCGTGATCGCAAAAAGTGATGCTGCCATCATCCAAGCTTTCAATAAGTTCTATCTTGTATTCGTTTCTTAATTCTTTATAATACGAAAGTGCTTTGGCTTTAGTAACTGAGCGCAAGGTAAAGGCGTGTTTTCCTCTTGCTAGTTCAATCATGCGTTTTTCAATTACGGGAAGGTCTTTTTCTGAAATGTTGTTTTCACCCGGATCGATATCGTAATAGAAACCACTGTCAATGGGAGGGCCTATGGTGAGTTTGATTCCCGGATACATTTTTTCTAGCGCTTGAGCTAAGAGGTGTGCACTGGAGTGCCAAAAAGCTTTTTTGCCTTCCTCATTATTCCAGGTATAAAATACAAGCTCACCGTCTTCTTGAAGCGGGGTAGTTGCTTCTACGGTTATTCCTTTGAAGGATGCTGAAATTAGTGCACGCGCTAGGCCCTCGCTTATGGATTGCGCTACCTCAAATGGTGTGATGCCGCTTGGCATTTGCTTAATTGCCCCGTCGGGCAAACATATATCAATTGTTGTACTCATCGAGCAACAAATATAAGCGGATTGTGGGATAGGTCAAGCACTTTTGTGGCTTAATCTTTTTTTGCTTGTTTGTTGGCTTATTCTTCTCCAAAAAGTCCTTTGACTATCAGTCGGATCCCCCAAAAACCCAGTGCAATTGACGCAGTACACATCAGTATGGCAACTCCTAGAACGGGGATATACATTGGGTGCTCTTGATTTTTAAAGGCAGAAGTCAGTACGGTAGGGCCAATAAACGCCAATACAACGGCGTATGCCATAGTATGAAGACCACGAAAGAGATTTTTTTTGTTCATGTTTATTTTCCTACGGCTGTAAAGATAACACTGTCTCGTTCCACGACCCTAAAATAGCCCAATGGGAAGTCATTATTGTTGTTGGTGTTCTGGATATTGCCACGTAGGGTGGAATTAGCCGTCGCAAATGGGCCGCCGCCGTCTTGCCCTGCGTGGGATATCAAGATTTGCATGTAGGTATAATAGTCCTTATCTACGCCCATGAGGTAAATGGGGGTTGGGTTATTTTTTGGAAAATATTTGTCGTAAAAAAACGAAAAACTAATTTGATTGCCATTATAAAACTCATCTCGTGTGACAAATAGGTTGTTGTAACCAAAATCTATGAGGTAGTAGTTACCAGTTTCAGGTCTGTCAGTGAGGGTTACGATTGCTTCAACTTGGTCCCCCGAAATAAGCGTATTTTCACCTTGTATCACACTGTCAAGTCGAGTTGACAACACTAATGATTCTGTAGCTGTGTAGGTATTGTTATCAACCGTTAAGTGGATTGTAAAGTTGTCGGTTTTGTTCATGTCAATGTTGTACAAATTGTAATTCCCTGGCAGAACTTCTTGCGCCATATAAAGCATATCGGATAGTTCAAGTGATACTGTTGCATTAGATACTAGTGGCACTTCGTCATTAAAATAGTCTGTTGTTCGGGATATAATTACTTTCAAAGTTCCTGAGGTTTCACCAATGTTGCGCCAAAGCATGGCATCTATCACCAGTTTGTTTTCTACCTTTGGCAGCTTAACATCTATTGGATCCTCACAGCCTATAAATAGCAATCCCAATACGCATATTATTTTTTTCATTAGAAGCGTATGTTATAAGTTACAGATGGAATAATACCAAATATGGATAGTTTATAGGCTTGGTTTTTTCCTGTTTCGGGATCTTGCTTAAAGCTGATGGTAGCAGCATTTCTACGATTATAAATATTGTAAATACCAAATACCCAACTGCCTTTTATTTTTTTGTCTTGTTGTTTTTTTGGAGTCAGCGTTGCGGCAATATCTATGCGGTGGTAAGTGGGCAGTCTTTGTCCGTTGCGTTGTCCAAAGCTCGGTACACGAGTCCCCATAAATTCATATTGCCCCAGTGGATAGGTAATGGGTTGGCCCGTTTGCAGTATCGCATTTGCATCCCACTTCCATTTTTTACTTTGATTATAGCTTAAGATTAAACTTAGGTCATGGGTTTTGTCATAGGCTGATCGGTACCAATCTCCTTGGTTGATTCCGGGCTCATTGGCTTTCACTCCAGGTGTTTTTTGTTCGGCACGAGACCAGGTATAACCTGCCATTCCCGTGACTTTTCCTTCAATTTTTTTGAACAAGATTTCCAGCCCGTAGGCCCTTGCGGTACCGGGAAGTAATATTTGTTCAATGGCTTCATTGGCAACCAATTCTGCGCCATCTATGTAGTCGTACCTATTGTCAGTGTGTTTGTAGAAAACTTCGGCTTCGAGTGAATTGCCGTTTTCTTTTTCCGTTACATATCCCAATGCCCATTGGACCGACTGTTGAGGTTTGAGGTAGCGTCCACTGGGTGTCCATACGTCTAAAGGTGTGGGAGAGGTGGTGTTTGAAATAAGGTGTAAATATTGGTTGATACTCTGATAGCTCGCTTTCCAAGCACTTCGTTCTTGACGGTAAGCAAGGGTAATGCGGGGTTCTATATTGGTATAGTTTTGTTTGCTCTCATTTTTACTGTAGAAACCTAAGGGAATGCCTTGTTGGTAGATGCCTAAGATTGCCTCATAAGTAATGGGTTGTTCATTTGCATATTCCAAAAGACCAGATTGTGCCAAGCGATTAAACTGATTTATACGAAGGCCGTAGTGTAGCGCCAGTTTGGTTGAAATGTCGTGTTTGGCACTTAAATATATAGACGCCTCAGCGGCAAACTTATTTTGCAACTGTTCATTATTAAATCCTGAAGTGTCGGTTAAGGGCTGTATATACCCAGGATTAAAACTATAGTAGGTGCCTTGTAATCCTGTTTCCAAGCTAATCTTTTTAGATATGTTATAACTCAAATCGTATTTAACATTAAAATTCTGAATTCCAGAATCCCAGTCGAAGCCAACAAAGTCTAGTGCGAGTCCGTAGTAGTAGTTGCTGTAAATCAGCGATAGGTTTCCAAATACTTTAGGGGAAAAAATTCGGTTCCATCGCAGGTTTAACAATGTATTGCCGTAAGAGTTTGTAAATGTATCATCAAAGGCCACCACGTCACGCCCAAAGTATGCTGAAAGCAGCAGGCGGTTTTTGTCGTCTATGGGCAGAGTGATTTTGGTATTCAGGTCATAGAAATAGGCCAAGTTTGGTTGGTCAAAGGCTTTTAGAAAAAGGTGGGCATAGGTTCCCCTTCCTGCCAAGAGAAAAGAACCTTTTCCGAGCGGTCCTTCTAGTAAACCACGACTTGATACAGCGCCTATTCCACCATTAAAGCGTAAGCGGTCTTTGGCACCCTCTTTTTGATCGATTCGTAGTACAGATGAAACCCTTCCCCCGTAGGTAGCGGGTATCCCTCCTTTATATAGTTGGATATCTTTTATTGCATCTGAGTTAAAAACAGAAAAAAACCCAAACAGATGAGAGGAATTAAATATGGTGGCTTCGTCTAATAAAATAAGGTTTTGGTCCGCACCACCACCACGTACGTTAAAACCCGATGCTCCTTCGCCTGCACTGGTTACACCGGGCAGTAATTGTATCGTCTTTAGCACGTCAGATTCACCAAACACTACTGGTGTTTGCTTTATGGTTTTAGCCGACAATCGATTGATGCTCATTTCAGGGGAACGCATTTGTATGCGTTCAATGTCTTCTGTGACTACTATTTCCTCTAGCACTTCGCTTTGTATGGCAAGGTTTATATCCAATTTCAAATTTTGGTTTAGGTTAATTTGGGTACGCTTTATTTCAAATCCAATATTTTGATAGATGATTTGATAAGTACCTTCAGGAAGTGTAAGTGAATACACACCGTAGTTGTTACTTACCGTACCCAGTGATGTGCCTTCCGCATAGATTGTAACACCCAGCAAGGTTTCTTGGGTATCGGCAGCCTTTAGGGTTCCGCTTAGGGTGTAGGATTGAGCATAGTTAGTTAGACCTACACACATCAATAGGGTGGTGATGTAGCGCATCAAAGCATTTTTTTCAAAGATACGCAACCCAGCTTATGCAGCTAATACCTTGTCTAAATTTTCTTTAATAGCAGCTAGAAAATCTTGAGTTGACAAATAGTCTTCACGTGTCATTTCTTCTTTATGTATAAGCATGGCTAGATCTTTAGTCATTTGACCACCTTCTACGGTTTGAATACAAACCTCTTCAAGTTTTGTGCAAAAATCTATCAAGTCACGGTTGTTATCCAATTTGCCGCGGTGTGCCAATCCACGTGTCCATGCAAAAATAGACGCAATGGGATTGGTGGAGGTTTCTTTTCCTTGTTGGTGTTGGCGGTAGTGACGGGTCACAGTACCGTGTGCAGCTTCTGCCTCCAGAGTTTTACCATCAGGAGTTACCAGTGTAGAAGTCATCAGGCCTAGTGAACCAAAGCCTTGGGCTACGGTATCGGACTGTACATCTCCATCATAATTTTTACAAGCCCACACAAACCCTCCACTCCATTTCATGGCTGCAGCCACCATATCGTCAATAAGACGGTGTTCGTAAATAATACCCAAGGCTTCAAACTGGTCTATAAATTCGTTTTCAAATACCTCTTGGAAAATATCTTTAAAACGACCGTCATATGCTTTCATTATGGTGTTTTTGGTAGATAGGTATAAGGACCATTTTTTACTAATGGCACGATTCATACATGAACGAGCAAATCCGTAAATGGACGAGTCGATATTGTACATACTCATTGCAACACCTCCTTCTTGAAAATTGTATACTTCCCATGTTTTGGCTTCACTACCGTCTTGAGGAGTAAAAGTCATAGTGAGCTTTCCTTTGCCTTTTATTACCGCGTCGGTCGCGCGGTATTGATCACCAAAAGCATGACGTCCAATGCAGATGGGTTGTGTCCAACCTTGTACGTAGCGGGGTACGTTGTTCATTATAATGGGTTCGCGGAATACTGTTCCACCTACAATATTTCGGATGGTTCCATTGGGTGAGCGCCACATTTCTTTAAGATCAAATTCTTTCACGCGGTTTTCGTCTGGTGTAATGGTAGCACACTTGATACCAACATTGTATTTTTTTATGGCTTCCGCCGCATCAATAGTAATCTGATCGCCGGTTTTATCACGCGAGGTAACGCTTAGATCGTAGTACAATAATTCAACATCTAAGTATGGTAGAATAAGTTGTTGCTTGATGAAATCCCAAATGATACGTGTCATTTCATCTCCATCGATTTCAACTACTGGGTTTTCTACGTGGATTTTAGCCATGATTATTAATTTAATAGGCGTAAATATACACCCAGGTTAGGTCTAAAAAAAACAGCAGTAAAATATTTTGAACTGCTGTGTTGAGTTTGTAACAAAAAATCTTTAAACAGAGTATAAGACCTATTTGTCTTTACGCTCTTTAATACGTGCTTTTTTACCAGTTAGATCACGGAAATAGAAAATACGTGAGCGACGTACCTTTCCACGAGCATTCACTTCTATTTTTTGTATGCCAGGAAGGTTAATTGGGAATATACGTTCTACACCTACAGTACCTGACATTTTGCGAATAGTAAAGGTCTTAGTAGCACCGCTTCCTTTAATTTGAATAACCACTCCTTTAAAAAACTGGGTACGTACCTTGTTCCCTTCTCTAATTTCATAATAAACGGTTATGGTATCTCCAGCTTGAAAGCTCGGAATTTTATTTTTTGGCACAAATTCGTCTTGAACATATTGTAGTAAAGACTCCATGTTTTTATAATTTGATTTTAGCTTAGAAACATTCACGTACCTCGCCAGTGGTTTAAAAGCAGTTGCAAATATACATTTTATAGTTTATTTGACAAAAATGATGATCATGCTATTTTAATAATTAATAGGTTTAAAATTTAACAAAAAATAAGATTTAAGTCATTTAAAAAAAGATTTCTATATTTGGGTAAGCACATGGTAACAAAAAATTAATTAACTATTTTTAAATAACGTGTACGCGCACGCTTACTAAAAAAACTAACATAATGTATATGAAGACTAAATTTTGTTTATTAATTTCATCATTAATTATACTTGGTTTACAAGTTTTAATTGCTCAACAAACAACAATTAGTGGTAAAATAACTGATTCTGAAACTGGCGAATTTATAGTTGGTGCCAATATAATTGTCAAAGGAGCTTCAAGAGGTGTAACATCAGACTTTGATGGAAATTTCAGTATCTCTGCTAAGACTAGTGATATTTTGGTGTTTAGCTATATTGGTTTTACAAGTCAAGAAATTTTAATAGGTTCTAATTTATCAATTAATGTTGCTCTGGTGCCTGATGTTTCTGAGCTAGATGAGGTAGTTTTAGTTGGTTATGGAACCCAACGTAAAAATGATTTGACTGGTTCAGTTTCTGTGATTTCACCTGAAAGATTAGAAGAAAAAACAAACACTAACTTTCGTCAAGCACTTCAAGGTTCGTTACCAGGAATTACAATAAATACAAATACTGCTAATGCTGAAGGAAATAATGTTGGTATACTTATTAGAGGTAGAAACTCTATTAGTGCTTCAAACTCTCCATTGGTTGTTTATGACGGAATTCCCTATTCGGGAAGTATTTCTGATATTAATCCTTCAGATATAAAGTCAATTACTATTCTTAAGGATGCATCTTCTACGGCAATTTATGGTTCTCGTGGTTCGAACGGCGTAATTCTTATTGAAACCAAAAAAGGAGTTAGTTCAAAACCAATAATTTCTTATTCAGGATACAGTGGGGTCAATGAAATTGCACATATTCCAGAGGTTTATCAGGGACAAGGATTTGCTGGATTCAAAGAGGTTAGGGAACCTGGGGAGCTAACACAGACTGAGATAGATAACTTGATGGCAGGTAAAACAACAAATTGGCTTGATCTTGCGACAAGATCAGCACAGAAGCAAGAGCACAATATTTCTGTTTCAGGGGCAAGTAAAAATGCAAATTATTATATTTCATTAGGATATCAAGATGTTCAAGGAATTGCTATAAATGATAAATTTCAAAGAGCAACTTTGAGAACAAATGTTTCTTTTAACATTAATGAGAATATTAAATTTGGAACAAATACTCAATTATCTTATATAGACAGGTCAGGATTATCTCCATCTTTTAGTTCAAATGCTGCTGGTGCATATTTTACTAACCCTTTAACGAATGCTTATAATCCTGATGGTAGTTTGACCCTTTACCCTTGGCCTGAAGAACAATATTTTACTAATCCGCTTGCACCTACTTTGGCAGACAATAGTAATATAAATAATAAGATATTTACGGCTAATTATATTGAGATTAAAACTCCATTTATTCCAGGATTATCATATAAGTTAAACACTGGAGTGGAATATTCAAACAGAAATGAAAGGACCTACTGGGGTAGAGATACAGCAAGGGGAAATCTTGTAAATGGTGAAGCGATTGTAGAAAATATAGTAAATGAAAATTTCTTAATTGAACATATACTAAATTATAAAAAAACTTTTGGGAAGCACAATATAAATTTCACTGGTTTATACAGTGCACAAAAAATAACTTACGAAAAACATGAAACTGTTGGGAAAGGCTTTTCTAGTGATGTTTTAACATACTTTCAAATGAATCTTGCTACACTTCCCAAAGAGGTTAGCCAATCTTTTGATCAAGAAACCCTTATTTCACAAATGGGTAGATTAAATTATAACTTTGATGACAAATATTTAGCTACCTTTACTCTGAGGCGAGATGGATACACTGGTTTTGGTGATAATAACAAATATGGAGTTTTCCCTTCTGCTGGTTTTAGTTGGAATGTCAGTAACGAATCTTTTTTTCCTGAAAATAATGTTGTAAATAACTTAAGATTTCGGCTCACCTATGGTGAAAGTGGAAATCAAGATATTAGCTCTGTTGCTAATTTAGCAAGGTTAGATGACCTTTCATATTTAGATGGTGACGTAACAGCCCCAGGTTATATTCCACTAGTTTTAGGAAACAACAATTTAACATGGGAAACTACAGCTACCTATAACATAGGAATAGACATGGGATTGTTGAATAATAGATTTCAAATATCATTAGATGCTTATCAGTCTGAAAGCTCAGACCTTTTACTAAACAAACTTATTCCATCAGTACAGGGAATAAGAAGAATTATTGATAATGTTGCTAACACAAAAAACTTTGGAGTAGAGGCTGCAATTAGTGGATTTATTATGGATACTAAAGATTTTAAATGGTCTGCTAACAGTAACTTTTCATATAACAAAAATGAAATTGTTTCTCTTCAAGGCGGAGATGAAGATGATGTAGCAAATAGTTTGTTTATTGGCCAACCAATTAGGATTAATTATGGTTTAAAGTTTGATGGCATTTGGCAAACTGGACAAGATACTTCTGGTTCAGCCCAACCAGACGCAATTCCAGGGGATGTTAAAGTTCTGGATGCAAATGGTGATTTAACAATATCAAGTGATGATAGAGTTTTTCTGGGTCAAAGGGATCCAAAATTTACGTGGGGTTTAACAAATACCTTTAAGTACAAAAACTTTTCATTGGATGTATTTATCCATGGTGTAGAAGGGGTTACAAAACGAAATACAACTAGAAGCACTAATGTTTTCGGCGGAGTACAAAGGAATACGTTTGTACAAGAATTTTGGAGTGTTGAAAATCCCATTAATACCTTTTATAGAAATGATGGTATTGTGCGAGCAAACGTTCATGGTGTACAATTTTATGAAAGTGCAGATTTTGTAAGAATTAAAGATATTACATTGTCATATAAGTTAGATGACAGTTTATTCAAACTAAATAATATTGACTTAAAAGTGTATTTAACCGCTCGGAATTTATTTACAATTACAAATTGGAGTGGACTTGATCCTGAGTTAGATAGTCAGTTCGGGGCACCACTTCAAAAAGAATTTGTTTTTGGAATGAATATTAAATTATAATATAAAAAGTGATTAAATTTTTAAAAATGGAAAACTACTTAAATTTTAGTAAAAAGGGAAATATAATCTTGTTGCTGATGTTATTTACATTCTTTTCTTGCAACGATGATTTTTTGGATCAAGAAACACGTGATTTTATAGCACCTGACAATTTATATGTAGACGAACAAGGATTTGATGCTGGATTAAATTCTCTGTATGCCTTAGCAAGAGCTGAACGAGCAGGTGTTCCAACTAGTAGTACATCAATAGGTACTTCAAATAATTTGACTGCATCAATGATGTTTGGAGGCACAGACATTGCATATGGAAATAGACCATGGGGATCCGAGAGATTTTTAAATGACTGGGGTGATGATGTTATTGGGTCTAGTTCACAAACATATTTTACTAGGACTTGGAATTGGTTGTATAGAATGATTAATGGTGCTAATACAATAATCAATAGAGCTGAAAGTCAAGGTACTGATCTGGGTATTGACGAAGACTCTTTGAGAAGGATCATTGGTGAGGCTCGAACCTTAAGAGCCTGGTGTTACAGACATTTAACTTTTTTATTTGGTGATGTTCCATTAAATGTGGAAGAGTCACTAGGTGAAAATGTTCGATTAGATTGGGATCGTACACCTGTTGATCAAATTAGAGAAAAGATGAAAGAGGATTTAGAATATGCTGCACAGTATTTGCCTGAAAATCACACTTCTAATGGTAAAATTGTAAGGGCAGTTGCCCAACATTACTTAACTGAACTTTTAATTATTGAGCAGGATTACGACAGAGCCATTACAACTGCGCTAGCTGCTATTAATGGGCCTAAATCATTAATTAATTTTAGGTACGGAGTTAACGCCTCCAATAATGGTACTCCCTACACCGATATGTTTTTAGATGGAAATTCGAATCCTAGTGAAGGTAACAATGAAGCTTTATGGGTATTCCAGCATGCATTTGAGGTTGAAGGTGGTGAGGGACACAATATTATGAGACGCTGGTTAACCAGTGAATACAGTAGTTCGAGTGGTGGCGCCAAAGGTTTAGAGGTAACTGTTGCCCGTGGTGGTAGAGGGAATACTCGTTTATCAGCCACTAAATTTATGCTTGATTTGTATGGAGAAAGAGATGCTTATGGACTTTTAAAGACAAATGATGACAGAGGTGGAATATATTCATGGCGAACTTTTTTCACTGTTATTGCAAATGACCCATCGAGTGCTGGAAATATTGGAGACGTAATCACACTGGATTTTAGCCCTATTGACCCTCTTGGGGATCGTTTTAGACCTTTTACTATGAAGTGGGCTTTTGATACAAATAATGTAATTGACAGCAATGAGCCTGCTTCAGATAGACTTTCAAGATCATATAACGATCAGGTTTATTTAAGACTTGCAGACACATATTTATTATTGTCTGAAGCATATCATTTGAGTGGTGATGATCAGAGTGCTGCTCAATACATCAATGATTTGCGCTCCAGAGCAAATGCACCTTTAATTAGTGCCAGCGATATATCAATTGATTTTATTTTAGATGAACGCGCTCGTGAATTATTTTCTGAGGAACAGAGACGTTATACTCTTTTAAGAACTAATAAATGGATAGAAAGAACAAATTTATACAACATAAATGCTTCTGGTAAAATTATTGAAAGAGATAAGCTTTATCCCATACCACAAGAATTTATTGATTCCAATTTGGATAACCCAATACAAAATAACCCTGGATATTAAAATTTATGAAAATGTTAATAATTAAAAAAAGTAATTACGCAAAAGCATTCATGATGTTACCATTCATTTTAATGACTTTTTCTTGTGATGATAATGATAATATAATAACACCTGAAATTAGTATAGTTTCTGGGGAAACCATAGACTTTGGAGACGTACCGGCCGGTTCAGCTGGAACCAAATCTTTTAATGTTAAAGGTTCAGGCCTAAATCTACCAATAACATTAAATGTATCTGGCGACAGAATGTCTATAACCAAAACTCTTTTCCCAGCAGCTAATATTAATAACTCTGCTGAAATAATTTTTTCTCCTAGCAGAGATCAGGCTCAAGTCGGAGTTAATGGAACTATTGAATTAAGTTCCGGAGATATTTCAAAAACAATTAATGTTATTGCTAATGTGGTTGAACCTGAGCCATTGCCTGTTGAAACTCAAATTTACTTTAATGATATGGAATTTGGTTTAGATCATAACACACCAGCTACAACCGCTATTTTGGAGGGTTCCCATGAATTACACTCATCAGTTATGGCAACTTATGTTTTAAACAAGGCTGGTAATAACGAAAGTAGGATTCGGGTAAATGCGCAATTTCCAAAATGTGCCGATGGTTCAGCCTTACAGTATTCAGGTTGTGGTAATGCACTCCGGATAGTTGGAGAGACATCAAGTGTAACTGTAAATTTAATTGGTCTTGAAGCAGATAGAAATTATGAGGTTTCATATTGGATCCGTCCAGGAGGTACCTCGGAGAGATCACTAGATGTTACTATAACAGGCGACACTGAAGATGCTTATGAGAATTGGGGTAATAATGATAAAACCAAATATCATAATAAAATAAGAACTGGTATAGCAGATACTGATGGTAATTTTCAGATGACTTTTCAATATTCTTACAATAGTACAGGTAGAACTATTTCGCTCGAAGATCTTTCAGTTATAGCTAAATAATTGTTTATTAATTTTTAGAAGCGTTTATTTACTACGTTTATTTAAATTGTAGTTGAAGTTTTATTTTTTAAAATTTAATAACACCCATAAAAATAAATATGAAAAACATTATTCTAATGAATTTTTTCCTTCTGATGTTATTTGCTTGTGGTACTGAATCATCTAGTGACTTTATAGATACAAATATTGAAATTAAAAACCAATATTATGTTGATGCCTCTGGTGGAAGTGACTCAAATTCAGGAAATAGCCCAGAATCTGCATGGAAAACTTTGTATAAAGTTTCATCCTTTACATTTTCGCCTGGTGATAAATTATTCTTTAAATCAGGTGAGGTGTGGAATGGCCAATTGAAATTAAAAGGTTCCGGAAATGACGGTAGCCCTATTATATTGGATCAATATGGAGAGGGTGGTAAGCCAATAATTAATGGTGGTGGTGCTACAACTAATAGTGGTGCTACACTTTTGCTTAAAAATATTCAATTTTGGGAAATAAATAATCTTGAGTTAACAAATACAAACGGGAATTCTAACTATCAAGGGGACCTTTGGGCCATTTTAGGACAGTTGGATGAAGCTGGTGGAATTGAAGCTAAACACATTTACATAAGAGACTGCTATATACATGATGTTAATGGAAAGGTGGCCACCAAAACTACAGGTGGGATTTATATGACAGCTTTTGGAAATGATCCCTCTAGATACAATGATTTAAGAATTGAAAATAATATTATTGATAATGTTGGTGGTTTAGGAATTGCTAATCAATCATCTTATGCCTCAATCACTTCAAATTCAAGGTATCCATCACTAAATATTATTATAAGAGGAAATATTATAAGTAATACTGGACGAAATAATATGATTATAAGGGCAAGTGATGGAGCAATTGTTGAACATAATACACTAATTAACTCAAGTAGGTATGATACTGGTCACAGTGTGTTTTGTTTTAATACTATTGGTGTTAAAATACAGTTTAATGAAGCTTATGGAAATAAAGGCCCTGGTGATATGGACAGGGGTGGATTTGATGCAGATTATAACTCTAAAAACACTTTAATACAATATAATTACAGCCATGATAATCAATGGGGTTTTGGAATTATGAAAAGAGCTGTAAATGAAAATGTTGTAATTAGATATAATATATCTGAGAATGATGACACTGCAATTTATTTTTTTGGATTTAATAATAGAACAGGAATGACAAAAGCATTAATTTATAATAATACTCACTTTATTAAAGCAGGAATAAAACTGAGTGTGTTTGGTTCAGGAGGAGCTGCAAGAACTGCATTTAATACTGATTTTTATAATAATATATTTTACTTTGAAGAGCCTGGATCAAATTGGGGTCAGATCGGAAGTATGGTTAATTTTAGTAATAATTGTTTTTATAATATTAGTCCAAAAGGTGAAAATTACACAACTTCAAATCCTCTTTTTGTAAATCCAAATGAAGGAATTAGCGACATTGAGTGGAGTCAGTACCCCAATATTTTAACAGGATACCAATTAAAACAAAATTCTCCTCTAATAGGAATAGGCAAAATAATTGACAATAATGGAGGTAAAGACTTTTGGGGTAATCCTCTTTATAATGACAATCCTGATATAGGTGCTTTTGAGTACCCTAATTAAATTGTTTCTTAATTTTATATGAAAGTGTTAAAACATTCTCTTATTTTATTGGGAATTTTATTTTTTTTTAATTCTTGCAACAGTGAGTCAGGTTTTACAAAAAAAAATAAAATAGATGATAAAAGTGTAACACTCTTGATCGATGGCCATGAAATAAAATGGGAACAATACTTATTCCATCTAAAAAAAAATATAGCATTTACTTACAATCATTTTTATTTAAATTTTGGCTTAGAAAATTCAAATAAATTTTGGGAAACTACAATTGATGGTATTACCCCATTAGATTATATCAAGACAAAAACGGAAAATCAGCTCATGGAAACACGAGCTATTTTAAAATTAGCAAAAGAGAATAATATTATTAATCATTTTAATTTTGAAAATTTCAAAATCCTATGGCAGGATTATAATAAATCAAGAACACAAAAAAATAGTAATGGTCAAATAATTTATGGAGCTATTACTATTGACATGTTTAGTTACCATAACTACTTAATCAGTAATATTAAACTACGTTTAAAGGAAAAGCTTGCGAAAACTCAATTTAAGATTGACGGAAAGCTTTTAAAAGAATATTATGAAATAATAAAATCAAAACAATTTTCATATAATGAAAAGATTGAAGGAGTTGTTTTTGGATTTAACCACAGTAAATTACCCAATAATCTAGCAGTAAAAAGAATTCAAGAAGTTAAAAATTATTTGAAAAAAGGATTCAGCCTGAATAATTCCTTAGAAAAAAAATATCCCCTTGGCGAGTATAAAAAAATAGTTTTTCATGATTCTATCCCAATTTTCGGAGAAGATAACCCTGATAAGATAATTAGAGAAAGTCTATTAAAATTAAATATCGGAGAATTTAAAGTGTTAAAAGCCCAGGAGGGAACCTTCATAATAAGACTTGATTATTTATCAAATAAAAAATACTACCCATATGAAAAAGTTAAAAAACAAGTTTTGAATTATTATCAAAACTCTGAGTTTGATATGTTAATTAAGCATATTATAAAAAACACAAGACTAGTGATAAACAAAGAAATTTACAACTCAATTTCAAAGGATAATTTTTTATAGATTTTAAACCATATTGAAGTGAAAAACAACAATAATATTCAATTAATTTGCTTATTAATATTTTTAATTTCATGTAAAACTGATTTTATTAAAAATCAATCTTACGAAAAAATACCTTTTTTTCTTTCTATTGGTCAATCTAATATGGCCGGCAGAGCTGTTATGACAAATAGCGACACTTTAGTTATTAATAACGTTTTTTTGTTTAATGAAAATCAGGAATGGGAGCCTGCAAAAAACCCTTTGAATAGATTTTCAACAGTTCGTAAGAAAATAGGTATGCAACAAATTGGTCCATCTTGGACTTTTGCCAAAGAAATTGTGAAGAAAGAAAAAAAAATAGGTTTAGTTGTTAATGCTAGGGGTGGCACCTCTATTAAAGAATGGAAAAAAGGTAGTTTGCTTTACAATGAGGCAGTAATCCGTGTCTTACAAGCTCAAAAAAGCGGTAATTTAAAAGGAATTTTATGGCTTCAGGGCTCAGCTGACAGAAAAGAGTGGTTTGAATATACACAACGATTTAAATTATTCGTACAAAACCTTAGAAATGATTTAAATTCATCACAAGTTCCAATTTTTGTATCCGAAATCGGAAATTGGAAGAACACTTCTGATAGTATAAATTATATTATTTCAAATTTAAATAATCATGTTCCCAATTTAATGTCTATTGAAGTTACGGATTTACCCCATCTTGGTGATTCAATTCATTTTAATAGGGACTCACAAATTGAAATTGGAAAAAGATTTGCAAAAAAATATTTTGAATTTATAAATAATTAATAAAATGAGAAATTTAAATACAATGTTGATTATGGTATTATGTGTCAATTTATTTGCATTGAACGCACAGCACGAAATATCAAAAAGTACATACGTTTTACAAAATATAGAGTCCCGTGATAAAGAAAGTTTAGATGGACTTTGGCAAGTCATAATAGATCCCTTAGAAAATGGATTTTATAACCTTTGGTTAGACCCTCACAAAGGCAAAAAAGCTTTTTTCAAAAATTCAAAAATGAAAAATAAATCTGATTTGATTGAATATAATTTTGATACAGATTATCAGTTAATGGTACCAGGGGATTGGAATACTCAAATGGAAAAGCTCTATTATTATGAGGGTACTATTTGGTATAAAAAAACTTTCGATTTTATAGAAAAGTTTGATGAAAAATCTTTCCTTTATTTTGAAGCTGTAAATTATGAGGCAAAAGTATACCTTAATGGCGAATTACTTGGCCAACATAAAGGGGGTTATACCCCTTTTCAGTTTAATGTTTCTGGAAAATTAAAAGAAAAAGACAACCATTTAATTGTAAAAGTTGACAATAAGCGTAAACGTGAAGCCATTCCAACAATTAATACAGATTGGTGGAATTATGGGGGTATCACACGTTCTGTTCATTTAATAAATGTACCCAACAACCATATAGTCGATTATGGAATTAATTTTATTAAAAATAAAAAAAACAATATTCAGGGTTGGGTAACTTTGTCAAATAAAAATAATAATGATGTAATAATTGAAATTCCTGAATTAAATAAGAAATTTTCAATTGTTGCCTCTAATGGATTTGCTTCTTTTGAATTTAGGGCCAAACCTGAATTGTGGTCTCCTAAAAACCCAAAACTTTACAAGCTCAATATAAAATCTTCTACAGATTCAATAAGTGATGATATAGGGTTTAGAACAATAGAGACTTCAGGGTATGAGATTTTATTAAATGGAAAACCAATATTTTTAAAAGGTATTAGTATACATGAAGAGGCTCCTTTTAAAACTGGTAGGGTTACTTCTGAAGAGGAGTGTAAAGTTTTATTGAATTGGGCAAAGGATTTAGGTTGTAATTACGTAAGATTGGCTCATTATCCACACAGTGAAACAATGGTACGATTAGCTGACAAAATGGGGTTATTAGTATGGTCTGAAATTCCAGTATACTGGACAGTTCTTTTTGAAAACCCAGACACTTATAAAAGTGCTGAAACACAGCTCACAGAAATGGTAGCTAGAGATAAAAACAGAGCTTCAATAATATTATGGGGAATTGCCAATGAAACTCCAGAGGGAGATAGTCGTTTAGATTTTTTATCACGTTTGGCAAAACGTGTTAAATTATTGGATAAGACTCGTTTAGTTACTGCAGCATCTAATACTCACAATAGTGGTAATAAAGTTAAGCTTATTGAAGATCAGTTGGGAAATTATGTAGATGTTTTAGGAATAAATAGTTATTGTGGTTGGTATGGCGGTTCACCAGAATCATGCTCAAAGTGGCAATGGAGAAATTTATATAATAAACCAATCATAATTAGTGAGGTTGGTGGTGGAGCTTTGCAAGGATTACATGGCGATCCAGGTGAACGTTGGACAGAGGAATATCAGAATGCTGTCTATGTTAATAATATTGAGATGATGAGGAATATTGATTTTTTAGCTGGAGTCTCCCCATGGATTTTAATGGACTTTCGATCTCATAGGCGTCATTTAAGAAGAATTCAAAAAGATTTTAATAGAAAAGGGCTTATTTCTGAAAAAGGATTAAAAAAGAAAGCTTTTTTTACATTGAAAGAATTTTACTTAAGTGAAAATAATTACTGATAATATCTAAAATACTTTTTCATTTACTACAACACCATTAACGTCACAATGTGAAAACTTTATTTTTACATTATTATCTTCACGATAAATATCTACTAATAAAAACCCGCCCTTAACTCTCAAAAAATGGTGTTCTTTTAATTTATTATTTTGATCCCATCCATTGGCATGTTTGTCAGCACCGGGACCGCTACCAAACTCCCAAAGGTTGGTGCCATCATAATGGGTGGCATATTGCCAATGTCTGTCTCCACTACATATATAAATATTTTTGTGTTTATTGATAAAACTCCTTACCAAATCACCTTCATATTTGAAAGCCTTATTTGAAAGATTATCATTTTTACCTTTCGGACGATCCGGCCCAAGTATTGGAGTTGGACTAATAATAATTTTAAATGCTGCATCAGATTGATTTAATGTAGAAAAAAGCCAATCTCTTTGAATTTTTCCTAAGATTGTCTTTTCTGGTCCGTCAGTATCTGTATTTTTACTTCTGTAATTTCTTCCCTCAAGAAGCCAAACTTGAAGATCTTTACCCCACCTTATTGTTTTGTATGGATGTTCATTGGATGGAAATTGTTCTTTATCAAAAATCTCAAGTCCTCTTTCAAACGACACATCTCCGTAAACCATTCCTGGATAGGAATCATCACATAAAACATCATGATCGTCTTTTTGAAAATAAGTTGTAGTTTTTGTGAAGAATTTTCGTTGAAGAGGTAAGGCGAATAAACGGTCCCACTTAAATCGCATCAATTCTTCAGTAAAACTATGTGGGTTGGAGGCATCATAGTATGTTATATCCCCAGTATGTACATAAAAGTCTAGATTTTTGTTAGCTAGAGACTCGTATATCATATGGCCGTTTTCACGATCTTTTCTGCCATAATCATGACAACTAACTATACCGAACTGAATAGCTTTAATTTGATTTGAGTCAGGAGCTGTTATAAATTCGCCTTTTAGTGTATCGGTAATCAATTTTGTATTAATATTTCTTGCCAATAATTCAATATTATATTTAGTACCTGACAATAAACCATCTAATTTCCATTGATTTGTAAAATTTTTATTGGTGTCAACAATTTCCCAATCTGTATGAATTCGTTTTGAATGATCATTTTGGTAATAACTTAATTTTACTTCTCCTAATATCCCAGGCATTGCACCCTCCATTTCTTCAATAGTATAGCCGTCAGGAATTTGTTTTGGTATTAAAAAGTTTGGTTTTTTTGCCTTTTTGTTCAATGTCTTTTTGTCTAATTCCATGTCTAAAAATTTAACTCCATTTTTATTAAGATCTGGATTTTTTGTAAGTCTGGTCCAGATTGATATTGAACTTTGATCTGCCCAGCCATTTTTAAAACCATTGCCAAAATAAGGGCCATCTTCATTTTCTTTCACAGAGGAACACGAAAATGATATTAAAGCAATAATTAAACCTAAAATTATTTTTTTATTGATTTGAAAGTTCATTAATAAAAGTTTTTTTATTTCTGCTATCATAATCGACATTTTCTTTAATTATTATTTGTATTGGTGAATATGTTTTTTTTTGAGGAACCTTTTTTTGAATCAAAAAATCTGAAATTATATGTACAGCTTCATATCCTTGATTGAAAGATCTTTGCGAAATTATAAACTGTATTTTATCATTTTTAAGATAAAAGATATTGTCTTCAGTCGTATCATATCCTATTATGCTAAAATTAGATGTATTAACATATTCGGGTAATAATGATGCTATATACGAGGCTCTACTGGAGGGTACAAAAATGCCCGAAACAGTTTTAGCTGAATTTAAAAATGATTTTATTTTAGTTAAATCATTTTTTTTATCATTTAAACTTATTTTAATTAATTTGGTTTTTATATCATTTCTGTGTTCTTTTAAGTAGTTGTTAAACCCACTTATTCTATTTGATATTGCTTTATGATCTATTAAACTTTGACGAAATTGTACGACTCCACATTTACTATTCTTAGGTAAACCTAAACTCATTAGCTTACCAGCAACAAATCCTGCTCTTTGTGAATCTTGTCCGATAAAAGCAATATTTTTATATTTTTTATTATCGATATTAATAAATATATATTCAATGCTATTATTTTCTAATTCTTTAGCAATAAAAGCTGTCTCATTACTAAACACCGGAGCTATTATAAAAGCATCTGGTTTATTTTTTTGAAGTATTTTAAATTTCTTTAAATAAGATTTAGAGTCATATTGGTCAAAATGGGCTATATCAATTTGAAGTCCATATCTTGTTACCTCTTTTCTAGCTTTAAGGATACCTAAGTTTGGAGATTTCCAAAATTGATTTTTTTTGTCACTTTTCGGAATTAAACAAGCAATTCTATATTTTTTTTTTGTAGCCAATGCACTAGCTATTGGGTTAAGTAAAAAATTATTTTCTTTTAAAATATTTTTAACTTTTTCTGCAGTTTTTGGCGAAACCCCTTTTCTGTTATGAATAACTCTATCAACAGTACCATCAGAAACATTTGCCAATTTTGCTATATCCTTAATTGTAATCATATATAATTCTGAATCTTATATGCTTTATGAGTTATCTGTGTTATACCCAAAACAACATGGATTTTTTGAATATTTTTATTAATTGTGTGCGTACACGAATATATTAAAAATTTGTATATTGCTTCAACATCTTTTAGATATAATCATATAAAAAATGAGTAAAGTTGTTGTTTTAACAGGCGCAGGCGGAGTCTTATGTAGTGAGCTTGCTTTTGCTTTTTCAAAAAATAATTTCAAGGTTGCTGTATTAGATTTGAATGAAAAAGCAGCTCATAAAATAGTAAATACAATAAATTCTAAAGGAGGCAACGCAATTGCCATTTCTGCCAATGTTCTTGATAAAGAATCTTTAGAAAATGCCAAACATATTATCAATAAAGAATTTGGACTCTGTGATATTTTAATTAACGGCGCAGGTGGTAATCATCCTTTAGGCACAACATCCAATACCCATTTCACAATTGAAGATTTAAACAATGACTCAAATGATTTTAAAACTTTTTTTGATCTTGATGTAGAAGGCATAAAGTTTGTTTTTGATTTAAATTTTATTGGAACACTATTGCCATGTCAGGTTTTTGCGAAAGACATGATAGAAACAGATAATAGTTGTATTATTAATATTTCTTCTATGAATGCTTTTACCCCCTTAACAAAAATACCAGCTTACAGTGGTGCAAAAGCAGCTATCACAAACTTTACACAATGGTTGGCTGTACACTTTTCTAAAGTTGGTATTCGTGTTAATGCTATAGCACCAGGCTTTTTTTTGACAGATCAAAATAGAGCCCTATTAACTAATTCAGATGGAAGTTTAACTGATCGCGGAAACCAAATACTCAATCAAACACCAATGGGAAGGTTCGGTAATGCACAGGACATTGTAAGTTCAACTTTATATTTATGTGATGATAATTCATCTTTTGTGACTGGTGTTGTAATTCCAATTGATGGTGGTTTTTCAGCATACAGTGGAGTATAATTTGAATTCTTAATGAAAATTTATATTAACTATTGATTTACTAATGGAAGAGACTTGGCGTTGGTATGGGCCGAAAGACCCTGTAAAACTATCGGATATAAAGCAGGCTGGTGCAACTGGTGTTGTTACTGCTTTACATCATATTCCTAATGGAGAAATTTGGAGTATAGAAGATATTAATAAGCGAAAACAAACAATTGAACAAGCAGGTTTAACCTGGTCTGTTGTTGAGAGTGTCCCTGTCCATGAGGATATAAAAACTAAGTCAGGTAATTATAAAATGTATATTGAAAATTATAAGACCACATTATTAAACCTTGGTAAATGTGGTATAGATATAGTTTGTTATAATTTTATGCCTGTACTTGATTGGACTAGAACTGATTTAAATTATGAACTTGAAGACGGTTCAAGAGCTCTAAGGTTTCAGTCTAGTGCTTTTGCAGCATTTGAATTACTTTTATTAAAGCGCCCTGGGGCAGAAGAGGATTATGACGATAATCAAAAGACTTTAGCAAAAGAATATTTAAAAAAAACAACATTCAAGAATCAAGAAAAGCTTGTTAGAAATATAATTGCTGGTCTGCCTGGAGCAGAAGAAGGCTACACATTAGCAGAATTTAATAGAATTTTAAGTACATATAAAAATATTGATTCAAAGAAATTAAAAGAAAATTTATTTTATTTTTTAATCCAAATAATTCCATATGCTGAGAAATCTGGAATTCTTATGAGTATTCACCCAGATGACCCACCATATCCTATTTTGGGGTTACCAAGAATTGTTAGTACAGAACAGGATATAATAGATATTTATAATGCTGTAGATAGTAATAATAATGGTCTAACCTTTTGTTCTGGATCTTTTGGTGTAAGGCGTGATAATGATTTAGTTGGTATGGTAGAACGTTTGGGAGATAGAATTCATTTTGTTCATTTAAGAAGTACAAAAAGAGACAATAAAGGGAATTTTTATGAGGCAAATCATTTAGAGGGCGATGTGGACATGTATGGAGTTTTAAAGGCTCTTTTAAAAGAACAAAAAATTAGAAAATTAAATGGAAGAATAGATACAAGAATGCCAATGAGACCAGATCATGGCCATCAAATGCTGGATGATCTGCAAAAAACCTCAAACCCTGGATATTCAGGTATTGGAAGATTAAAAGGACTAGCAGAACTACGAGGATTAAAATTCGGTCTTCTAAAAAGCGTAGAATTTTCATGAAAACATTTATTACAGAAGATTTTTTGTTAAATAGTAAAACAGCTTCAAAATTGTATCATGATTTTGTAAAAGATCTACCTATAATTGATTATCACAATCATTTACCGCCAAAAGACATAGCCTTAAATAGGAAATTCAAAAATATAACTGAATTATGGCTTGAGGATGATCACTATAAGTGGAGAGCCATGCGAACTTTGGGTATTGACGAAAAATATATTACTGGGAATGCATCAGATGTAGAAAAATTCATAAAATGGGCAGCAGTTGTTAATAAGACAGTACGTAATCCACTTTACCACTGGTCTCATCTGGAGCTTCTTAGATATTTTGGCATCAATAGTTTGTTGGATGAAAATAATGCTAAAGAAATTTATAAAAATACTTCTGAAAAACTTTGTGAAAGTTCATATTTTACCAAAGGTTTATTATCACAACAAAAAGTAAAATTTATTTGTACGACAGATGATCCAATTGATGATTTGAGATATCATCAAAAACTCCTAAAGGAAGATGATTCGTTCGAAATGAAAATGTCATTCAGAGCTGATAAGCTTTTTTCAGTTGAAAACTCCTTAAGTTATTCAAAATATTTACAGAAATTAGAACAATCTTCTAATATTCAAATTAAATCTTTTGATGACCTATTAGATGCAATAAGCAATAGAATTATGTATTTTCATAAAAATGGTTGTCGAATTTCGGATCATGGTCTAACATATCTTCCATATTTTGAAACAGGCGCTCATAACATTGATAATATTTTCAACAAATTAAAAAATCATAAAAACCTTAATTTAGATGAAATTTATTATTTCAAATGTGAAACTCTAAAATATTTAACTAAAACTTACCATAAATTAGGGTGGGTACAACAATTTCATTTAGGTCCTATAAGATCTGTTAATACAAGACTAACAAAAAAGCTTGGTAGAGATTCAGGATTTGATTCAATTGGCGAATTTCCTCAAGCATTAAGTTTATCAAAGTTCCTAGACTATTTAGACAAAACGGATCAACTAACCAAAACTATCCTCTATAACTCAAACCCTATTCATAACGAAGTGTTTGTAACAATGTCTGGAAATTTTAATGATGGTTCTGTTAAAGGAAAGGTGCAGTTTGGTGCTGCTTGGTGGTTTTTAGATCAAAAAAACGGGATCGAAAATCAATTAAACGTATTATCTGATATGGGTTTGGTAAGCTCCTTTATTGGAATGCTTACTGATTCCAGAAGCTTTTTGTCTTTTCCGCGGCATGAATATTTTAGACGAATTCTTTGTAATTTATTTGGAGATGAAATAGAAAAAGGATTATTGCCAAATGACATGCCTTTCATAGGCAAAATATTAGCTGATATAAGTTATTATAATGCTCTAGATTATTTTTCATTAAATGACTCTTAAAATGTTTAAATCAATAAATATTTCATTTTTTGTTTTAATTTTATTGGGGCTTGCCTCTTGTCAAAACTCATCTCAAAAAAAAATCATTAAAATGGCTCATGGAATGGATGTAAGTCATCCTGTGCATAAGGCTATGGAATACATGGCTCATGATTTAGATAAAATATCTGAAGGCTCAATGAAATTAGAGATTTACCCAAATCAGCAATTAGGAACAGAGAGACAGCTTTTAGAGTTGCTTCAAATAGGTAGTTTAGGAATGACAAAAGTTTCAGCCGCTGTAATGGAAAACTTTTCACCTGACATGAAAATATTTGGCCTTCCTTTTTTATTTAGAAGTAAAGAACATTTATTTAAGGTTTTGGATGGACCCATTGGAAAAAATTTATTGAATGAAAGTGAAAAATATCGTTTGAAAGGTTTGGGTTACTATGACTCTGGAAGTAGAAGTTTTTACACTAAAGAAAAGCCGATTTTTAATCCAAGTGATTTACATGGGCTAAAAATTAGAGTGATGGAAAGTGCTACTGCTATGAATATGGTAAAATATCTTGGTGGATCACCCACTCCTATTTCTTGGGGCGAGTTGTATACCTCTTTACAACAAGGAGTTGTAGATGGTGCTGAAAATAATCCACCTAGTTTTTATTTGTCCAGACATTACGAAGTATGTAAGTTTTTGACGCTAGATGAACATACATCAGTACCTGACGTAATTTTAATTGGATTACATGTGTGGAAAAATTTGAGTAAAAGTCAAAAACAATGGCTGCAGAAAGCAGTTGATAATTCTGTAAAACATCAAAGATTATTGTGGTTAAAATCTGAAAAAGAAGCTCTTGAGGAAGTTAAAAAATCTGGAGTTACTGTTATAATTCCAGATAAATCTGGATTTGAATTAAAAGTTAACGATATGTATAAGTCTTATATCAATCAAAAAAATATTTTTTCGTTAATTAACGAAATTAAAGCTGTTGAATGAATTTTAGAACAAGAGTAAATAGAATATTAGGTTACTTTTTGAGTCTTATTATGGGGGTCATGGTATTAAATGTACTTTGGCAAGTCTTTTCTAGATTTGTTCTTATTAGCCCAAGTTCATTTACCGATGAATTAGCTAGATATCTAATGATTTGGTTGAGTATTTTAGGCGCAGCATATGTTTCGGGGAAAAGAATGCATGTAGCCATTGACATACTTCCAACGAAATTAAATAAAGAAAATCAAGATAAACTAAAAACAGTTATAAACATTATAGTTATTATTTTCTGTTTTACAACTTTTGTAATCGGAGGTTCTAGATTAGTTTATATTACTTACACACTTGAACAGTTTTCACCTGCACTACAAATTCCATTAGCATTGGTTTATGTAGTAATACCTATTTCGGGATTGATAATTATCTTCTATAAATTATTAGATATTTTAAATAATTAATCGATATGATGGAATTATTCCCTGTTATTATTTTAATTACCAGCTTTTTATTTTTATTAGCACTAAGTGTTCCTATTGCATGGTCTATTGCAATTTCATCTTTACTCACAATTCTTGCTAGTATTTCACTATTTCCAGCTACTACTACAATATCCCAGCGGATAGCCTCGGGACTTGATAGCTTTGCTTTGCTAGCAATACCATTTTTTATTTTAGCTGGTCAGCTCATGAATAAAGGGGGAATTGCGATTAGGTTAATTGCTTTTGCCAGGGCTGTAATAGGCTCTTTTCCCGGTGGCTTAGCATTGATAAATATTGTTTCTGCAATGTTAATGGGAGCTATAGCTGGATCAGCAATGGCATCTGCTTCAGCTATAGGAAGTATTTTAGGACCCGAAATGGAAAAGGATGGGTATTCAAAAGAGTTTGGAGCTGCTGTAAATATTACATCTTCAACAACAGGTTTAATAATTCCACCAAGTAATATATTAATTGTATATTCTTTAGCCAGTGGAGGAGTCTCTATTGCTGCATTATTTCTAGCTGGATATATACCTGGAATTTTAACTGGATTATTTTTGATGTTTGTCGCCTATGTTTGGGCTAAAAAAAATACATACAGGGTTGGTGAAGTTAGTTCAGCTAAAAAAGTATTTAAAACTTTTATTAATGCATTTCCAAGCCTAATGTTGTTAATAATTATTATTGGCGGTATAGTTATTGGTGTTTTTACTGCAACAGAGGCTTCTGCCATAGCTGTTTTATACGCACTTATTTTAGGTTTTTGGTACAAAGAAATCAGTTTTAAAGACCTTCCAAATATTCTTTTAGATTCATCTGTGACAACGGCAATAGTTATGTTATTGGTAGGCGCCTCTATGAGCATGTCTTGGGTGATGTCTTATGAAAACATTCCACAAAATATTAGTGACATACTGTTAAGTATCAGTGACAATAAAATTGTGATTTTATTAATCATTAACATAATATTACTTTTTGTTGGAGTATTTATGGATATGACACCAGCTGTTTTAATCTTTACACCAATTTTTCTTCCTGTCACAAATTTATTAGGAATTGACCCAATTCAGTTTGGTATTATAATGATTTTAAACCTTTGTGTTGGTTTATGTACTCCACCTGTAGGATCAGTATTATTTGTAGGTGTTGGAATTGCAAATACAACAATAGAAAAAGTAGTAAAACCTTTATTACCATTATATTTAGCAATGATTGTTGCTTTATTATTAGTAACTTATTTTCCAGATCTAAGTTTGTGGTTGCCTAAACAGTTTAATTTATAAATTAAAATAAAAAAATGGCAAGATTTACAAGAATTCAAGTAATACAGAAGATGAATGAAACTGGTATGGTTCCCTTGTTCTTTCACAGTGATTTAGAAATAGCAAAAAATATACTTAACGCATGTTATAAGGGTGGCGCAAGACTTATGGAATTTACTTCTAGAGGTGATTATGCTCATGAGATTTTCGGTGAGCTATCTAAATATGCAATGGATAAATTGCCTGAGATGATTTTAGGAGTCGGCTCAATTACAGATGCTTCACAGGCAAGCTTATATATGTCATTAGGATCTAACTTTATTGTTACTCCTGTACTACGGAGAGATATAGCAATTGTGTGTAATCGCAGAAAAGTTCTTTGGTCTGCTGGTTGTGGAACTCTTACAGAAATTGCTGATGCTGAAGAACTTGGCGCAGAGATTGTAAAATTATTTCCTGGAAGTACTTATGGCCCTAATTTTGTTGAAAGTGTATTAGCTCCTCAACCTTGGACAAGTATCATGCCGACAGGAGGTGTTAGCCCAACCAAAGATAACCTTAAATCATGGTTTGATGCTGGTGTTGTTTGTGTAGGTATGGGTTCAAAATTGATGTCAAAAAATGATAAGGGATTGTATAATTATAAAAAAATTGAAGATCAAACAAAAAAATCTTTGAATATCATAAGACTTCTGAAAAAAAATTATAATAATTCAAAGTAGCTCTTGTTATGCTAATTATAGCGTTCCTAAAACTAAAAGTAAAGCCTTTTTTAACGTATGTGCTATGAATAAATTACTAACCCTTATTAAGCTCATTTTTTTATTTTATTTTATTTTATTTATTAATTCCTGCGATGTCAATTCCAATAATAAATTTAGAGAAACAACCAATTTAAACACGGATTGGCAATACCTTGAGAAGGATTTAAAAAATATTGATGATGTATTAGCTGATAAAGACTGGCAATCTATTCAATTACCACATACGTGGAATTCAACGGACGTTCTTGACACCCAACCTGGTTATCGAAGAAGTGGTAGTTGGTATAAAAAAAATCTGAAACTATCCTCAAAAAAATCTGGATCTATATACCAGCTATATTTTGAAGGTGTCAATATTTCATCTACAATTTATTTAAATGGCGTTAAGGTAGGGGGACACATTGGAGGCTACATTGGATTTACTATTGATGTTACAAATAACATAAAACAAGGAAATAATGAATTAATGGTTTATGTAAACAATGGGTATGATCCAGAAATTATTCCTTCACAAAAAAGTGATTTTTTTATTTACGGCGGTATAACAAGAGATGTATTTCTTCTAAACCTACCAACCCAACATATTAAAAATATAAAAATCACAACACCTGAAGTTTCAGAATTAAACGCCAAACTCGCTGTTAATTTTGATATTTCAAAAAAAATAAAAAACGATTTGAGTGTTAAAGCCACCCTAAATGATGATACTGGTGGTGAAGTAATCTCAAAAATATTTGATGTAACAAAAAACAATTCACTTATTCAATTCGATTCTATTACAAACCCAAATTTATGGGACACTAAAAGCCCCTACTTGTATAAACTAATTATTGAACTTATTGATAATGGAGTTATTATTGATAAGGTTGTTGAAAAAGTTGGGTTTCGTTGGTTTGAGTTTAAAGACTATGGTGCTTTTTATTTAAACGGAAAACAATTAAAGTTAAGAGGAACTCATAGACACGAAGAACATGCTGGTGTAGGCGCTGCTATGAGCAATGAACAACACCGTTATGACATAGAACTTATTAAAGATATGGGAGCAAACTTTGTAAGATTAGCTCACTATCCTCAAGATCCTGAAATTTACAGGGCTTGTGATGAGCTTGGATTGTTGGTATGGGATGAATTGCCTTGGTGTAGAGGTGGATTAGGAAATAATGTATGGAAAAAAAATACAAAAAAAATGTTGAGAGAAATAATTCAACAAAACTTTAATCATCCAAGTATCATAATTTGGTCATTGGGAAATGAGATTTCTTGGCTTCCTGACTTTGAGAACGGAAAAAATATTGAACAAACAAAGTTATTTTTAAAGGAATTAAATAGTTATGCACATGAGTTAGACCAAACAAGAAAAACTGCCATTCGAAGATTTTATGAAGGTTCAGATATTGTTGATGTTTTTTCCCCTTCAATTTGGTCTGGATGGTATTCTGGTAGTTATAAAAGTTATCAAAAAGCAATAGAAAAGTCTAAAAAAGAATATAAACACTTTTTACATGCAGAATATGGGGGGTCAAGTCATGTTGGAAGGCATACTGAAAACCCAATTACTGGAGATGGTAAAATACCACCAGACGGATGGGAAGAGGATGTTTTTCAAAATGAGGTAGCAAATATCGCTAAGTTAGGTGATTGGAGTGAAAACTATATTGTTGATCTTTTTGATTGGTATTTAAGAATTAGCGAAAATGATAATAATTTTGTTGGAAATGCTCAATGGGCTTTTAAGGATTTTGGCACACCTTTACGTCCAGAAAATCCAATTCCTTATTTAAATCAGAAAGGATTAGTTGATAGGAACAATAATCCAAAAGATGCTTATTATGTATTTAAAAGCTATTGGAACGATACTACCCCATTTACGTATATTGAATCACATACTTGGACTGAGCGCCAAGGCCCAAAAGGATTAAAACGCCAAGTAAGTGTTTACAGTAACTGCCCCGAAGTTGAGTTGTTTTTAAACGGAAAAAGTATGGGTTTGAAACAACGTAATATTGAGGCCTTTCCTGCATCTGGTTTAAATTGGGATATTAGTTTTGTTGAAGGTGAAAATATAATTGTATCAAGAGGAATAAGTAAAAATGGGTTAGTTGTTAAGGATAGTTTAAAAGTTAATTATCGTTACTCGAAAAACGGTAAAGCAACAAGTCTTAGTTTAAAATATAAAATTTTAGAAAGCGGGAATTATTTAATTACTGCAACGGCTCGTGATAATAAAGGACTTCGTTGTTTAGATTATGAGGATCGTGTATATTTTCAATGTTTATCAGGTGGTAAGGCCTACAAGTCAATGGGAACTCCCAATGGTAGTGAAGTAATTGAAATGGCAAATGGAAAAGCTTCTATTGAAGTAATTCGTAATTCAAATAAATCACCAATTAAAGTTATGGTTTTGGGTCAAAATTTTAAGGGAACTTACTTAACCATAGATTGATCAGTTTATTTTTTTTATAAATCAGGTCTTTTCTCTTTTGTCTTCTTTATAGCATGGTCCTCACGCCAAGTATCTATTTCTAGGGAATTACCTGACCGAAGAATTTCCGGTACTTTATAGCCCTTATAATTTGCTGGACGTGTATAAATTGGAGGAGCTAGCAGGCCGTCTTGAAATGAATCTGTTAGGGCAGATGTCTCATTCCCAAGTACACCTGGAATAAGTCTTATAATACTATCGCACAGTACCGCTGCTGCTAATTCACCACCAGAAAGAACATAATCTCCAATTGAAAGTTCATGGGTTACAAAAATGTCACGGACACGTTGATCTACTCCTTTATAATGTCCACATAATACAATAATGTTATTTAACAAAGATAATTTATTAGCAATCCCCTGATTTAAAACTTCACCATCAGGTGTCATATAAATTATTGCGTCATAATCTCTACAATTTTTAAGTGCTTTAATACATTTATCTATGGGTTCTATCATCATTACCATCCCAGCGCCACCTCCATATGGGTAGTCATCTACTTGTTTGTAATTATTTGAAGCGTAGTCCCTAAGATTATGAAAATTTATGTCAGCCAAGCAGGCATCTTGTGCACGCTTCATAATTGACCCCTCAAATGGACTACGAATGATATCCGGAACTACGCTAATAATGTCAATTCTCATAAAATAAATTTAAATGAAAGCATCGGTTTTTAAATAATAAGTTATTCAAAAATAAATCGCATTTTTTCTCCATTTGTGTTCATAAATTCGAGTTCGTTAATACTTTCTTCGTTAAGTGCTAAAACATCGTCTTTGGATGATATTGATTCACCATTAACAGAAATCAACAAATGTCCCTTTTTAATCCCCCTAATAGATAATCTTCTATTTTGAACCCCTGAAATATATACACCACTTTTAATTTTATAATTTTCAAGTTCTTTATTAGACATATCACGTAAGCGCATGCCATAATAGTTTATAAAAGGGGTTCTCTTTAATTTTACAGGAATTAATAGTTTTTCACCTTCTCTAAAAACGGTAACATCAACAATATCTTCAGGTCTCTTAGATCCAAGGTAGCCCGTTAGGTCTGAAAATTTTCTTATTAATGCATCGTCAATACGAATTATGACATCACCTTTTTTAATACCAGCCTCTTGAGCGCCCATACCTATTTCCAGCCCTGCAACATAAAAGCCTTCAGTTTCTTGTATACCAAGTTCTTCTGCAAAACTTGCATTAAGTCCATTTCCATTAACGCCCAAAAGTGCTTTTTGTACATTGCCGTATTCTACAATATCTTCAAATATCTTTCGAGCTATGTTGCTGGGTACAGCAAATGAATAACCAATGAAAGTACCCATACCGTTGGTAGTAATGGCCGTGTTGATGCCAATTAAATCTCCGTTTAAATTGACTAATGCACCACCACTGTTTCCTGAATTCACAGCAGCATCGGTTTGTATAAATGATTGGTTTTTATTGTCATAATCGCTAAAATCTCTCGATTTGGCACTAATAATGCCTGCAGTAACTGTGGAGTTTAGGTTATAGGGGTTTCCAACCGCCAACACCCACTCCCCAATTCTTGTGTTGTCAGAGTTGGCAAAACGCACATAAGGAAAGTTATAGTCCCCTTTTATTTTAAGTACGGCGATATCTGCATTTTTATCTTTCCCAATAACTTCGACTTCGTATTTTTTATTATTGTTGGTGGTAATTTCAAGTGTTGTGGCCCCTTCAACAACGTGGTTGTTGGTTATGATATAGCCATCAGATGAAACAATCACTCCAGAGCCCATACCTACACGTGGGTATTCAGGTGAGCTTCTTCCATAGAAGTACTCCATAAAGTTCCTGGATCTCTGCTCTGTTTCAATACTGGTATTGATGATATGCACAACTGCATCAATTGTTTTTTCGGCGGCAGTGGTAAAATCTGTGCTTATGGCTTTTGTCGTGGTATTAGGTGTAAAATTGGTATTTATGGTATTTGGTTGTAGAGGTTTGTAAACAACGGTTTGTTCATGGGTAATATGATATCCCAGTAGCGTTAGAAAAGCAGCGCCTAGGGCTACTGCCGAGTATTTAAATAATGATTTCATAGCAATTCAATTAAATGTTACATTCAAAAGTATAACAACTGTTTTTGAGTTAAAAGTCATTTAACGCATTTTTAACAATAAACTCACTATTGAATTTGGCTATATTTGCACATGATTATTTCATTCGTAAAATATCAGGGTACTGGAAATGACTTTGTGGTAATTGACAATCGCGATAGTAGTTTCCCTATTAAAGACCACGCCCTTATTGCACAGATTTGTCAACGTAATTATGGAATTGGTGCAGACGGTTTTATTGCAATAGAATCTGATACCACCTCGGATTTCTTTATGCGTTATTTTAATGCCAACGGCCATGAAGGCAGTTTGTGTGGTAACGGCGCTCGCTGTGCCATTCACTATGCCAACTCATTAGGGCTTACTCAAAAACATGTTGTTTTTTGCGCGGCTGATGGCTTACATCAAGCTAAATTTGTTGGTGAAGAGATAGCCCTTTCATTACATGACGTTTCCCATTGGGAAATACGTGAAAAAGACCTTTTTATAGATACGGGATCACCTCATCACATTGCTTTTGTCGATGATGTGGCTGCCGTAAACGTAGCAACGTCTGGAGCAGCTATTGCTCACGGCGCTCCATACCATGCAGATGGCACCAATGTAAATTTTGTTGAAGTTATCGCAGCTGACGGCTTGTACGTCCGCACTTTTGAGCGTGGCGTTGAAGCAGAAACGCTTTCGTGTGGTACAGGCGTTACTGCAGCAGCCATAGGTGGACACTTAAGTAAGCGTATCAACGCAGAAAAAATTAATGTACAAACCAAAGGGGGGGTATTGACCGTTTCTTTTTCAGCCACTTCTAATAAATATGAGTCAGTAGTGCTTCAAGGTCCTGCCATACCAGTTTTCAGTGGAAAATGGGAAATAACAATCTAATGATTAAACGCATATTTATAGCGGTGCTGTTATTGGGATTTCTTGTTTGCAGTATATTTATATTTCATTTATACAGGGTATTTTTTGTTTCCAATACAGCTTTTGAATCCCCTAAACAAGAAGTGTTTATTCCCTCTTCAGATACCAATGTTGCAGCTTATGATACTATTGCTCGAGTGGTTGAACGCTTCGATTTTTTCCAACAAGCTGCTATTCGCAAAGGATACATGCCCATGCCAGGACGTTTTGTCTTTGATAAAGGCATGAACAACAACGAGCTGATTAACCAATTACGATCAGAAAACAAACCCATTCGTCTAACGTTTAACAACCAAAATACTTTGATGCATTTGGCTGCATATATTGATAAAAAGATAGAAACAGACAGTTTTGCCATCATGCAAGCATTTTACGATGTAGATTTTTTACACGAAAACGGTTTGACACAAGACAATGTTTTGTCCATTTGCTTACCAAATTCTTATGATGTTTTTTGGAACATTACTGCAGAGCAATTTAGAGACAGGATGCTAAGGCAATACAAGGCTTTTTGGACAACTAAGAGAGAGGCGGCACGCAAAAAAATAAAACTTTCACGTGAGGAAGTTATAGCTTTGGCCGCTGTGGTACATAAAGAATCCTACCGTGTGGATGAGCGACCTTTGGTTGCAGGGGTATACCTCAATCGACTGCGTAAACGTATGCGACTTCAAGCCGACCCAACTGTAATTTATGCATTGATGCGTAAAGCAAATAACTATGACATGGACATAAGAAGAGTGCTTTATTCGGACTTAAAAATCAGATCTCCATACAATACTTACCTTAATAAAGGGATACCTCCAGGACCCATTACAATGCCAGATCTGAGTGCCATTGATGCAGTTCTATTTGCTACTAATCATAAGTATTTATACTTTGTTGCGGACCCAAGTCGGAGTGGCTATCATTTGTTTGCGACTAATCTCTCAAAACATAATAAAAATAAAAAAGAGTATACACGTTGGTTACGTAAAAAAAACATTTATCGTTAAGCTCCTATCAAAGAAAAAACGGCTGGTCTTTTGTGTAAGTTTTTTTTGTTGTTTCGCCATACCTCGGCAGTTACTGTCATGATAAACTCTGTAGGAAGCGTGATGTCACAGGCCACACTAAGTAATGTTTTAGGCTTTAAAGTCTTACTTAATTCATCTAATAGTGTATTGTTGCGATAGGGAGTTTCTATAAACACTTGTGTTTGGTTTAGATCAATGGATTTTTTCTCATACTTTTTAATGGCCTTTTTTCGTTCATTCTTATCTATTGGTAAATAGCCGTTAAAGGCAAAAGATTGGCCGTTCAGTCCAGCTGCCATTACTGCCAATATTATAGAAGAAGGTCCTACTAAAGGTATAATACGAATATTGTTGATATGCGCTTGTGCTACAAGTGTTGCACCTGGATCTGCAACGCCTGGGCAACCTGCATCTGTAATAAGCCCCATGTCCTCGCCGTTTTGAAGGGGAAGGAGCATGGCAGCCAGATCGTCTTCATTTGTAAATTTATTAAGAATGTGAACTGTAATGCTGTCTTGGGGTGTGTTTGGACTGATACTTTTGACAAACGCCCTGCCTGCTTTTTCTTTCTCAAAGACAAAACAACGCAGGGCTTCTACGGTTTTTTTAACAGATATAGGTATTACTTCGAGTGGGGCCGTATCTCCCAATACATTTGGAATTAAAAAAAGGCGGCCTGATGTTTTTGTGCTCATTTGGTGTATTTTTTCAACCAATTCTTACAACAATCATGCAGCAGTTCATAAACACGAGCAAAACCATCATCTTCTCCGTAATATGGATCGGGAATGTATGGCGTATCTACCTCACTTGCTGCGGTAATAAGTGAAATTTTATCGCGATGTTTTTCGGAGGAGCACATAGCTATTGCATTGGAAAGATTTTCTTCGTCCATGACCAATATGTGATCAAAAGCGTCTATGTCAGCTGGGGTAAGTTGTCGTGCTTTTTGCCCACTGATGTCAATATCGTGTAGTGCAGCAATGGCAATACTTCTGTAGTCAGGTGCTGTTCCTATGTGGTAGTTGGCCGTACCAGCAGAATCAATTATAAAATCTTGATCGTTGGTGAGTTTGCGCATTATACCTTCAGCTATTGGTGAGCGACAGATATTACCTAAGCACACCATTAGGACCTTAGTTGTCATGCCTTAATTGGAAAGTTTCTTGTTTAAATCGTCCACATATTTACGGAATTGCTTGTCGGTAAATGCAAGGTTGTCAACAGTTTTACAAGCATGGAGCACGGTAGCGTGATCGCGGTGTCCAATTTTAGAGCCAATACTTGCCAAAGAAGCTTTGGTCATTTTTTTTGCAAAGAACATAGCTAATTGTCTGGCTTGTACAATATGGCGCTTTCTAGTTTTCGATTGTAGCGTGGTAACGTCCATTTGAAAGTATTCTGACACAACTTTTTGAATATGGTCGATAGAAACTTCACGTTTAGTATTGCGTACAAACTTCTCAACGATTTGTCTAGCTAAATCAATGTTAACTTCCTTTCTGTTAAAAGAAGCCTGTGCAATGAGAGATATAATCGCACCTTCAAGTTCGCGAACATTTGTTTTGACTGACTTGGCAACAAAAGCGATGATTTCATCAGGCATTTCAACTCCGTCACGGTATAATTTATTTTTTAGTATTGAAACGCGTGTTTCGTAGTCAGGGCGTTGTAATTCAGCTGAAAGTCCCCACTTAAATCGTGACAATAAACGTTGCTCAATGTCTTGCATATCTACCGGCGCTTTATCGGAAGTCAATATGACTTGTTTACCGTTTTGGTGTAGGTGATTGAAAATATGGAAAAAAACGTCTTGTGTTCCTGTCTTTCCAGAAAAGAATTGAACATCATCTATAATTAGGACGTCCATAACTTGGTAGAAGTGAATAAAATCGTTTCGTGTATTTTTCTTAACTGCTTCTATGTATTGTTGTGTGAATTTCTCTGCTGATATATACAAAACAGTCTTTTCTGGGTATTTACTTTTTATGTCAACTCCTATAGCATGTGCAAGGTGTGTTTTACCAAGACCAACACCGCCAAAAATGAGTAGGGGATTGAAAGAGGTTCCACCAGGCTTGTTGGCTACTGCAATACCTGCTGATCTTGCAAGTCGGTTGGCATCACCTTCTAAAAAACTATCAAAATTATAGCTCGGATTTAATTGTGATTCCACTTTGAGGTTTCTTATACCTGGGATTACAAAGGGGTTTTTAAGTTCGGTACTTTGGGTTTGCAAGGGTGCTTCAACATTTTGTACTTTTATACGTCCTAGATTTTGACTTGGAATACTTTCCGTAAATGCTTGCTTGTTGCCAAATGTATTTTCCATTCGGATAACATAAACAAGCCTTGCCCCTTGGCCAAGTTCTTTTGTCAATGCAACTTTTAGAATTTCAACGTAGTGTTCTTCGAGCCACTCGTAAAAAAATTTACTTGGAACTTCAACGCTAAGGGCATTACCATTCAATTTCAATGGCTTTACGGGGTCAAACCAAGTCTTAAAAGCTTGGCTATGAATATTATCTTTAAAAAAATTCAAACAATTACCCCAAACGTTTTGAGCGTTTTTTTTCATTTTCACTATTGGTTGATAAGTTTTGGTGTGAAAATTAATTGTATAAAATTGGGGAGTTATAGTTTTTTAATCTCACATGACAAATATGTGTTTATTTTTTTTTAAAAAAAAGTGCTTTTACTATTGAATTTTTAGAAAGTTTTGTGCATATTATGACTCTTAATAGATGCTATATTTTGACATTAAAGTCTTACAACAGGTAAGAAATATATTACATTTTATACCTTTTTTATAATTTTTAGAAAAACCCAATCGAAATTCTGCAAAACAAAAATATATATATAAGTTATGGAGCTTTCAATAACTATATGGTTAAAAAACAGTTTTTAGTTATTGCGATTTATAAATTTATGAATTTTACAATTGCTGGTCTATATTTCCAAACCTAACAGTAAGCAACTTAACTTTGAGAACATGTATTTTATTTAACCGTCGTTAGCTGTAGAATAAAACTTTATTGATTTTTCTTTGTGATTAAAATTAGCTGAAAGATTATGCTACTATTATAATTTTGCTTGTGGACTTCATTGTCCAGCAAACCTTGCATATTATCAAACACCTCAACCTCTTACTTAATATCTTTCGTTTAAAATAAGGTGTAGTATATCTCCTACAATTTTTTTTGATATTTTTTTTCCTTTAGGTAGCATCGGAGCCTTCAAGCCATTTCCCATTAATTTGGGAGTCTCGATAACACGGCATTCGTCCCAAAAATTTGATTTCAAGAATTCATAAATTGTCGCAGCTCCCCCTTCAACTAAGATGGATTGAATCTCATTATTGGAGCACCAATTCAGGATACCGTTTAAAATTTCTGGGTTCGTTATACTTACCCAATTGACATTTGCTTCTTTTTTGGTGAGGCTGTTGTTGAAAACCACTGTTTTCGCATCTCCATTTAGTATATGTGCGTTTTCATCTATGCTATTGCTGGGATCAATGACAAGTCTAATCGGATTGGTACCCTTCCATTTTCTTGTGGTTAGTTTTGGGTTGTCATTTACTACTGTTTTCCTACCCACCAATATGGCATGTTCTTCAGCTCGCCAACGGTGTGCTAGTTGTTGACTATCATCATCACTAATCCAAAACACCTTACCTATTTTGTAGTCTTTAGGTGCTATATAGCCATCTCCCGTCTGTGCCCACTTCAATATAATATAAGGTCGCTTTCTGGTATGGAAGCAATAAAACCTCTTATTCAATTCCAAACAGTCAGCTTCTAGTACGCCGCTAATGACCTCAACACCTGCCGCTTTTAGTGCTGCAACACCACGTCCGGCCACCTTTGGGTTGGGGTCCTTGGCCCCTATGATTACTTTTTTAATGCCCTTTGCCAAAACCAAATCACAGCAGGGAGGTGTTTTGCCATGATGTGAACAGGGTTCTAGGTTTACATATAAAGTGGCGTCTATCAATTCTTTGTTCGAAAGCTTACTCAAGGCATTTACCTCGGCATGTGCATCCCCCGCTTTTTGATGCCAGCCCTCACCAATAATTTTTCCATCCTTGACCACTACCGCGCCCACCATTGGATTGGGATAGGTGTGACCAAAGCTCTTTTGAGCAAGGACCAAACAGCGGCGCATATAATTATCGTGGGTTGGATGCAACGGGAATGTGTATTTTAGCAAAAATATCAAATATCTCCTTGCAAAGCAGTTTTCATTTACAATTGACCCACTTTGACAGTAAAAAAAATTAGAGCACAATTTCTGAAGTTACTTTCATCACAGTACACCCAAGATGAAATTGGTGTGTATTTTGAAATGTTGTGTGAAGCTTATTTAAATTTCACACCCGCGCAGGTTGTACTCAATCTTGATGAAGCATTGTCTCCTGAAAAAGAAGCACAATTTATAGCCGCATTGAAAGAGCTTCAAAAAAATGAACCCATACAATATATAATAGGTGCCGTTGTGTTCGCAGACCTTGTGCTTGAAGTAGACGAACGAGTGCTTATTCCCCGACCCGAAACAGAAGAGCTGGTATATTGGTTGTTGTCAGCGTACGATAATGAAGCACCCCTTAATGTGCTTGACATTGGAACAGGTAGTGGTTGTGTGGCAATAGCCCTAAAGAAAGCCCGCCCAAACTGGAAAGTTACGGCTTGGGATGTTGATTTAGATGCCTTGGCAACAGCCAAACACAATGCCAAAAAAAATAGCGTAACTATCAATTTTGAAGTTGTTGATATTTTAGGTGCACAACTGCCCAACACCAATTGGGACATAATTGTATCAAATCCACCCTATGTACCCGAGTCAGAAAAAGCACATACCGCAGCACATGTACTGCGAGAACCCGAGCACGCCATTTTTGTTTCGGAGTCATCACCATTAATATTTTATGAACATATTATAAATTATGCAGCCAAGCAGCTAAATACTAAGGGCAGTATTTATTTAGAAGGACATGCCCCGCTTATGAAAACACTTTATTTACTTTTAACACAAGCAAGATTTTCCGATATTGTACTTCAAAACGATTTTAGAACAAACCCACGGTTTATACGTGCACATTGTCGATGAATACAGCAGAAAAAATACATGCATTAAGGACTGAGCTAAACGAGCACAACCGACGCTATTATATAGAAGATTCACCTCTTATTTCTGATCGTCAGTTTGATGAAAAGTTGGCTGAACTCCAAGCGCTTGAAGATGCAAATCCTGTACTTTTTGATGCCAATTCACCCACCCAGCGTGTGGGCGGTGCCGTGACCAAAAACTTTAACACCATTACTCACGAACACCGTATGTACTCTTTAAATAACTCCTACAACAGACAGGATTTGTTGGATTGGGAGCAGCGTATGTGTAAAAAAATAGGCGTGGAATCCTTGGATTATACCTGTGAGTTAAAATATGATGGGGCTTCAATCAGCCTGACCTATGAAGATGGGAAGCTCGTGCAAGCCCTCACACGTGGTGACGGTTTTCAAGGCGATGAAGTAACTCAAAATATCAAGACCATCCACAGTGTTCCCCTGCAAATTACAGCTTTGGATGTGCCGCAACGTTTTGTTATAAGAGGAGAAATTATTTTGCCTTTGGCGGGCTTTATTCAGATGAATAAACAACGCCTAGCCCAGGGCGAAGAACCTTATATGAACCCCAGAAACACTGCATCTGGTAGTTTAAAACTGCAAGACAGCAAGTTGGTGGCAGCCCGTCCCTTGGATTGTTTTCTCTTTCAAATTGTTACCCACAGAAGACTATTTAACACCCAATTAGCGACCCTGCAAGCAGCTAAAAGATGGGGCTTCAATGTACCTAAGCACTTTGTGCATGCCGAAAATATGCAAGATGTTTTTGCCTTTTTGGATCATTGGGAAGAAGAACGCAGCCATTTGCCTTACGAAATTGATGGGGTAGTGGTTAAGGTTAACCAACTGGAATACCAAGATCAACTCGGCTATACAGCCAAGTCACCCCGATGGGCCATGGCATATAAGTTTAAAGCAGAGGCTGTTGAAACTCAACTGGAAAATTTGTTATATCAAGTAGGACGAACAGGGGCCATAACCCCTGTGGCTCAATTAAAACCCGTATTGTTGGGTGGTACCGTGGTCAAGCGGGCATCATTACACAATGCAGATTTTATTGCAGAACTTGGACTGCATCTCGATGATACAGTTTTTGTCGAGAAAGGAGGTGAAATTATCCCTAAGATAACTTCTGTCAATCACAGTAAGCGTTTGCCCAACAGCCAAGCCATCCAATACGCAAGCAACTGTCCTTCCTGTGGCACCCCTTTAATAAGAAATCCAGATGAAGCACAGCACTATTGTCCTAACTTGGTTGACTGTTTGCCGCAGCGCGTGGGTCGTGTGGTACATTTTATTTCCAGAAAAGCCATGGATATTGACGGTCTGGGCGCTGAAACCATCCAGCTGCTAATTAAAAACTACCGCATCAATAGCTATGCGGATTTATACACCCTTACTAAGGCAGATCTTATATCGCTTGAGCGGTTAGCCGAAAAATCTACACATAACATTTTAGAGGCTATTGCAGCGTCTGTAATCATTCCCTTCCATCGTGTATTGTTTGGTTTGGGTATTCGCTATGTGGGTCAAACTGTCGCAAAGAAGTTGGCACAACACTTTGGTTCAATTGATGCTTTGATGCAAGCTGATGTCGAAGCCTTGGAAGCTGTTGATGAGATTGGAACACGTATTGCTAAAAGTGTTGTCGCTTTTTTTCAAGATACACACAACCTTTTTGTTATTTCACAATTACGTGCCTCTGGCGTTCAACTCGAAGCAGCTGTTTCGTCTCAACCCACTTCAACCACACTTGCAGATATGCGTTTTGTGGTGTCGGGTATTTTTAGTAAATATTCTAGAGACGAACTAAAGGCTGCTATCGAACAGCATGGCGGAAAGATTTCTTCTTCTATTTCAAAAAACACCACCTATTTGGTTGCTGGTGATAAGATGGGCCCTGCCAAGAAGACCAAAGCCGAAAGCTTGGGTGTTCGCATCATTTCTGAACAAGAATTGGATGCCCTTATAAGTTCCTAATGTTGTGTTTGTAACAAACCGTTAGTTTTTTATAATATATTGCTGTGGTCATGCGACCACCTCTTATGAAAACACTACTTTTGTAACGATGAATTTTTTTGCCAAACGTGCCGTAAAACAACAGCTTAGTCTACTTGAAAACAGAGTAGGAGTTAAGCCTGCAACGATACGTCGTATGGTTTTTGTTCACGATACGGATTTAGATATTACAGAAGC
>PAAD01000040.1 GCA_002698745.1 Flavobacteriaceae bacterium | reverse complement strand
TATTAGCAAAGGTAACGTCATCGAGTTAGCCGTGGGTCTTATTATGGCTACATACTTCGGTGCGATTGTAAAATCATTAGTCAATGATATTATCATGCCACCGGTAGGTAAACTCATCGGGGGTGTTGACTTCGCCTCATTCAAATATGTAATCCAACCTGCTGTTGAAGCAGAAGGTATTGCAGAAATTGCCGTCAGGTATGGCATGTTTGTGAACACCATTATTACATTCCTGATTGTAGCATTTTCCATTTTTTTAGTGGTGCGATTTTACAATAAAATAAAAGACAAGTTTGAAGCGGAAGAGGAAGAGGCACCAGCAACCCCTACAACGCCACCCAAAGAAGAATTGTTGCTTACAGAAATCAGAGACATACTCAAAAAAAAGTAGGGTAAAACTTTTAGTTGTTTGTCCTTTTCTAAAAGAGTATTTTTGGGCTTTTAAATAAAGCGAGCCTTCATTATATGAATCGTATTCAATCAGTACTTGAGCAAGACCAAAAGCTACTTTCCATTTATTTTACAGCTGGTTTTCCACAACTAGAAGACACTGTAAGTATCCTAAAACAATTGGAAGCTTCAGGTGTAGATATAATTGAATTGGGCTTGCCTTTCTCAGATCCTTTGGCTGACGGTCCTACCATACAAGAAAGTTCTACACAAGCGCTGAAAAACGGCATGACTACTGATAAGTTATTTGATCAATTAAAAGATGTGCGAAAGCATGTCAGAGTCCCACTAATTGTAATGGGATATTTTAATCCCATGATGCAATATGGGTTAGAACATTTTTGTCAGCGCTGTAAAGAAGTGGGTATTGATGGACTTATTGTTCCAGACCTTCCCGTAGATGTATATCACGAGCAGTACCAAGACTTGTTTAAAAAGTACGGATTGCTTAATATGTTTTTGATAACACCACAAACACCGGATGAACGTATTCGCTATATAGATGAGGTTTCAGAAGGTTTTATATATATGGTTAGTAGTGCGGCCACAACAGGCGCACAAAGTAGTTTTGGAGATATGCAAGTTGAATACTTCAAACGCATTGACACAATGGAACTAAATGCCAAACTTTTGGTTGGATTTGGAATCAGCAACGCGCAGACATATCAAGCAGCCACAACATACAGCAAAGGCGCCATTATTGGCTCTGCATTTATAAAATACTTGAAGGCAAATGGTGCAGCCAATGTTCAAGATTTTGTAAAACTGATACGTTAGTATTTTTAGTTTGTACGTTATTAAAATTATTCCCTTGTTAAATTCTATACGCTGGCATAACTTTCTATTTTCTATATTTTTTTAGTAAATTTTAAACGACTGATTTCCAATTAAATCATTATTGATAAATGACACAAAAAACATTACAAGATATTATTATCAATAAAAGTCAAGTTGTTAGAAAACCTTAAACGAGGAAAAAAAGAAACTCAGCGGACAAAAACAGGTGCATTAGCATCTGTGGTTTCTGCCTCGCTATACAAATACCCGTTAGCCTTAAAGGCTAATACATCATTAATTGTAGATGCATTTTTTTCTAGCAAGTGTCTCGACATCAGACCTCTTGCTTTTTTGGCAAAGAAAGAAATAATTTTAAACTTACCATTTTTAAAATCCTTAAAAACAGGACTGATCACTGGATTATTTAGTGCTTTAAAATCAACAGCAGAAGCGTATTCTTTGCTAGCTAAATTAATAACCAACTCATTAGTATCTAGCTCATCTTTAAAATACTTAGTTAGTTTATCCTTCCAAAAAGTATAAAGGGTTTTGTATCCATTGATACCAAATGAGGTGCCCATTTCCAAACGATAGGGCTGCATCAAATCTAATGGCTTTAAAAAACCATAAAGCCCTGATAATATACGGAGGCTATTTTGAGCTACATCAATAGTATTTTCATCTAATGTGTATGCATCCAAACCAGTGTAAACATCCCCACTAAAAGCAAATACAGCTGGACGTGCATTGTTAGCATTGAAAGGAGTTACAAAATCATGGTTTCGTTCCCAGTTTAAAGCAGCTAATTTTTCTGATATTCCCATGAGTGCTTGTAAATCTCTTGGCTTTTTTTGGCGTAGAGCAGCATTCAATTTTTTAGCATCGGCTAGAAATACAGGCTGACTGTTTGCAGCAGTAGGAAGTTTACTAGTGTAGTCCAGTGACTTGGCTGGTGAAATAAGAATTTTCATGACTATTTTTTTTTAAAAATACAATACTAAATCCAAGTTTTCAACTTGCCACAATAAAACAAACTGATAGCGCCTTCAATAATTATTCAAGTTTTGGTGTTGTGAATAGTTACGCCATTTTTCGATAGCGCCTCTAAAATCTTCAGGCAAAGGCGTCTCGAAAGACATTTTTTTATTTGTTTCGGGATGCACAAATCCAAGTGTTTGGGCATGTAATGCTTGGCGAGGTAATTGCTTAAAGCTATTGTCCACAAATTGCTTATATTTTGTGAAAGTAGTTCCCTTTAAAATTTTATCACCCCCATAACGAGCGTCATTAAACAATGTATGACCTATATATTTCATATGTGCTCTAATCTGGTGTGTACGTCCTGTCTCCAATACACACTTGATCAAAGTAACATATCCAAATCGTTCTACGACCTCATAATGGGTTATAGCGGGTTTACCTTGATCTCCATCAGGAAATACAGTCATCAATAACCTATTTCTTGGATCACGGCCCAAATGACCATCTACCGTTCCCTTTTCGTCATTAATATCGCCCCAAACAAGTGCCATATAATGGCGATCAGAGGTTTTATCATGAAATTGCTGAGCCAAATGTGCCATAGCTTTATCTGTTTTAGCCACAACCAATAATCCGGAAGTATCCTTATCAATTCGATGAACCAGTCCTGGTCGATTATTCCTATTTTTAGGAAGTTGATCAAAATGATAAATAAGCCCGTTTATAAGGGTCCCCGAATAATTACCATGACCTGGATGTACTACAATGCCAGCATCTTTATTAACCACTAAAAGGTAGTCATCTTCAAACACAATATCAAGCGACATCTTTTCTGACACGAGCAAGTCTTCATGCGGTGGATGTGTTAAAAAAACACTAACAACATCTCCAGCTTTGATACGATAATTAGACTTAACTGATTGTTCATTTACTTGAATATGGCCAGCTGCTGTAGCTTGTTGGATTTTGTTTCGAGAGGCATTTTCAATTCGGTTCATTAAAAACTTGTCTACACGCAGGGGTTCTTGACCAGCGTCTGCTCGAAATGAATAGTGTTCGTAGAGGTCATCTAAATTAGTTTCTTGCTCCATAACTACTCTATTGGTTTCTTTCCATTACCCAATACCATATCAACTCGTGAGGTTTTGGGGAGCTTATCTCCTGGCGCAATAGGTGCTTGGTCATAACGCAATTGCAAAACCATGTCCTTTCCAATATTATTTTGATATAAAATTTCACCTATTTCTAAACCTACAGCACGAAGCGTTGACTCAGCAGATCGTCTTGTGATTTGAATAACGTCAGGAACTATAACCTCGTTGTAATTTGCTGGATTTAGCGTTAAATATATTTTCCTATTTTTCTTTACCATATCGCCTGAAAGAGGCGTTTGCTCAATTACAGCAAAAGGAGCATAACTAGGATTAAATCGAGCAGAATCGATAACTTCATAATCAAGATCTTGCTCTTGTAACAGCTCTTGTGCATCTGTGATGGTCATGGTATTTAGATCAGGAACTTTAATAAAACTCCCTTGGCGTGTATGCCAATTGAGTCCGTAAAAAGTCAATAACAACAGCGCTGTAATAGCTAAAAGCACCAAAAACAAGTTCCAAAAAAAAGCCCTGCTAAATAAAAAACGTAAGATCTGAAGCATAAGATGTTTCAATGAAGTTCAAAAATAATGATATTTGCGGTATGAAAAAGCAAATTGCTGTAGTTATGGGCGGAACCACATCCGAGCATACTATTTCGATCAAGAGTGGACAGGTTGTTTTAGACAACATCCCAGATAGTATTTTTGATGCAAAACCAGTGGTTATTTCTGCTCAGGAGTGGACTGTTAATCACATGGGTAACTTAATAGCCCTAAATCAAAGTGATTTTTCCTATCAATATGAAGGAAAAAAATATATTTTTGATGCCGTTTTTATTGCCGTTCACGGTGCACCAGGAGAAAATGGCGTGCTACAAAAAGTCTTGGATAAGGCAAAAGTGCCCTACACGGGCTGTTCGGCTGCGGTCTCTGAAATAACTTACAACAAGCATAAAACACTAGAAAAACTACGGCCGCACGGAATTGCCATGGCTAAGAACATAATTATTGATTCCAATTCGAACTGGAACAGCAAAACGCTAGCCACAAGCATTGGATTACCATGCTTTGTAAAAGCCAACAAGGCCGGCAGCAGCTTTGGCGTTGTAAAAGTTAACAAGCTAGAAGAAATATCAGCAGCCATAAGTACCGCACTGGCTGAAGACGATGAAGTATTGATTGAAAGTTACTTATCAGGAATAGAGGTTTCAATTGGAGTAATTGAATATAAAGGAGAAGTCAGAGTTTTGGCTCCTACTGAAATTATTACTCATGGTGACTTCTTTGATTATGCTGCCAAATATGAGGGTAATTCTAAAGAAATCACCCCTGCTAGATTAACATCATTCCAATTACAAAACCTTAACACAGCTGCCCGAAAAGTATTCAATTTATTAGGTGTAAAGGGTATTAGCAGAAGTGATTTTATCTTCATGGGTGACACCCCTTATTTTCTTGAACTCAATAGCATTCCTGGACTCACAGCTCAAAGCTTACTGCCAATGCAAGCCCAACAATCTGGTATCGCATTAGGAGATTTGATTGTGGATATGATTAACAGCTGCTTAAAAAATAATACATTTGAAGAATGAAACGTGCAGTATTTCCAGGTTCATTTGATCCTTTTACAATCGGACACCTTGACATTGTCGAACGAGGTGTTAAGATTTTTGATAAGATTGTAATAGGAATTGGAAAAAACACTGAGAAAAAATATATGTTTTCATTGGAAGAGCGCCTTTCCTTTATCAATACCTGTTTTGAGCACAACACACGTATTTCAGTTGCTGCTTACGATGGATTAACAATTGATTTTTGTCGTGAAATTGAAGCGGAATTTATTTTACGTGGTGTGCGTAACAATGGTGACTTTGAATTTGAAAAAGCCATAGCTAGAACCAATAGGCATTTGTCAGATATTGAGACTGTTTTTCTGCTAACCTCCGCTAAAACTTCTTACGTCAGCAGTAGTATTGTACGTGAACTAATTCGTAACGATGGTGACTACAGCGCTTTTATTCCTCCCCAAATAAAGCTATAATAAGATTCGATTGATCAAATAAATCCTTAATGTTTGGATACGTCTTTTTGATTGCTTTAACTGTTTTATTTTTGTTTTTCCAATTTGCCTTGGTGATATGCTCTTTGAATTCAGGAACTAAAGTGCCGCCATAACTTGATTTCATAAAAAACCAATGGGATTCTTTTAATTGATAACAGTTATTGCGTTTGAATATATGGTAAGTTATACCTGCTAGTTTGCCGATTTTAATTTTTTTAACACCTGTTTCTTCTCTTACTTCACGCTCAGCTGCATCCTCAAGGCTTTCATCTTTATTGACCTTTCCCTTGGGTAGGTCCCATTTATTTTTGCGATAAATAAACAGAATTTTTCCGTTTTCATGCTGCACTACTCCACCAGCAGCAATGGTAACAGGTAGTTTTTTTTTAAAATCACTTAAAATTTTTTTGGGATTATCATGAATTAGGTAAAGTCGCTTGAGTCGTGTCGTTCGAAATTTGCGTATTATAGTATTGAAGCTTGTGGATTTTAGAGGAAGGACTTTTCCAAGCTTCCCATTTGGAGTAGTTGAAGTGAGGATTATCTCTTTATGATTGATAAAAACTTTATACATTTGCTCTATGCCTAAGGAAGACTCTACTGCTAAAAAAGTAGCTGAATACCTATTACAAATTAAAGCAATAAAGCTTGAACCCAAAAATCCGTTTATTTGGGCCAGTGGTTGGCAGTCGCCGATCTACTGCGATAATCGAATAACACTTTCTTACCCGAATATAAGAAGGTTTTTGAGTCTAGCAATTGCTAACGAAATCAAAACAAAATATCCTGAAACTAAAGCGATTGCAGGTGTGGCTACAGGTGCCATTGGGTTGGGTATGCTAGTTGCAGAGACGCTTAATTTGCCATTTATATATGTTCGTCCACAACCTAAAAAACACGGGCGACAAAATCAGATTGAAGGGCAATATGATATTGATGCACCAACTGTTGTGGTTGAAGACTTAATAAGTACGGGCAAGAGCAGCCTACAAGCGATCGATGCCCTGAGGAATGCCAACATCAATGTGCTTGGAATGTTAGCCCTCTTTAGCTATGAATTTGATATTGCCGAAGCCAATATGAAAGAAGCAGCGGTTGAACTTACCACCCTTTCAGGTTACAATACATTGATAGAAACCGCAGTTGCTAGTGGATATATTGAGCCACAGCAAGAAGAAGTACTAAAGCAATGGCGCAAAACACCAGCACATTGGTCCCCTAAATAATCTGTTAGATGAGACTAGAAAGCAGCATTGCCACCTTGACAAAACCCGTTGAAGAAGTTTTCGAAAGACTAACACAAGCAAGTACCTACAAACTACTTATGCCTGAAGAAGCGAGTTTTCATATAAAAGACGACAAACATTTTAGTTTTAAGCTTGCAGGTATGCCTGTAATTCCATTAAAACTAGAGCTACAAAAGCCTAACACGCAGATTGTAATGACAGCTGATGGCGGAAGCGTTCCTTTTGAGTTACACGCCAACCTAGAAGCAATTGACGGAGAAACAAAAATACAATTGGTATTTGAAGGGAACATCAATCCAATGATGCAAATGATGGTTAAAAAACCTCTCACCCAGTTTCTAGAAGTACTTATTACAAATTCTGGAAAGCTCTAAACGCCAACATTTTTTCTTCGTAAGATTCACTATCCCCATTTTCGTGAACAACTATCAGTTTTCCTTCTGGCGATACCCCCCTAATTTTCCCTTGAAACGAAGAGCCATCAATTGTATTAAAATCGCACATCTCATTTATTTTATACAATACACGTAGATAACGATCATGGTCAATATGGTCAGAAAGAATTGCAGCAGTGATATTTTTTGCAATTAATTCAAACAAAGGACCAATTTCATGTTTTTGTTTTGTTAAAGATTTAATGGAAGCAGCAAATGGTAATGAAACATCAAATTTTTCTTGATTCACATTAAGTCCAAAGCCAACAACCACGCCTGTCATTTTCTTTCCACGCATTATTGGCTCAATCAAAACACCGCATATTTTTTTATTATCTGACAAAATGTCGTTTGGCCATTTAATATGAAGTTTAGGAATTTTTAGATGCATCAGGGAGTCCATAATGGCTAGGCACACCTGCTTGTTTAAGTCAAATATATTGTTTTGATAGTGGGCTGAAATACCAACGTAAACTGAACCCGTCAGGTTTAAATTAGCTTCAGAAAGCCACTTTGTTCCCATTCTACCTCGACCATCGGTTTGGTATTCAGCCCAAACCGCTATACTTTTATGCGCTTTGCTTTCCTGCACCCACTTCTTTAAAAAGCTGTTGGTAGAGGGGGTGGCATTAAGTTTGATAATAAGCATATACAAAAGTATTGGTTTTGTGAATTAATTATTGCAAATAACAATTACTTTTACACAGACTAGTATTGCATGACAAAGAAAAAAAATACTGACACACTTCTGACTCACATAATTGAAGGAATTGAAGAGGTAAAAGGAGAAGAGATCAACGTTCTAGATTTACGTGAATTAGAAAATAATGTATGTAAATACTTTATTGTGTGTTCTGGAAGTTCAAATACTCAGGTACGTGCCATTTCTGGTGCGGTTCAAAAATTAGTAAGCAAGTCCATTCATGAAAAACCTTGGCATGTTGAAGGGCTTGAAAGAAGCGAATGGGTACTTATGGACTTTGTGGATATTGTTGTGCATATTTTTCAAAAACAAACACGTTCTCACTATGACATTGAATCACTTTGGGGCGATGCCAAACAAACGTTAATAGAGTCTAAATATTAAAACATGGCTAAAAAAGAAAAAACACCACCAAAAAAATCAGCGATAAATTCTTATTGGATTTATGCGAGTATCATACTTTTCTTTGTTGGCATTTCATTTTTTGGGGGTGGCAACAGCATGTCTAGCGATCAAAATATTAATATCTCTACATTTGAAAACTACCTTAATGATGGTGAAGTAAGCAAGGTTGTTGTTGTCAACAAAAGAACAGCACAAGTCACCTTGACCGAAAACGCACTTTCTGAATCTAAACACAGCAAGGCCAATAAGCCCGACTTATTGGGGCGCAAAAACAGTATTGGTCCACATTATCAATTTGAAGTAGGTAATCTTGAACTTTTTCAGAAGAAATTAGAAGCTGCGGAGGAAAATGACGTTTCTTTTAGCTATGAATTTAAAACAGTTGAAAGTCGTTGGTTAGATGTATTACTTGGCTTTTTACCACTTATTTTGATCATTGGCGTATGGTTATTTATAATGCGACGCATGTCAGGTGGTGGTGCTGGAGGTGGCGGTGCACAAATATTTAATATTGGTAAATCGAAAGCCAAGCTGTTTGACGAAAAAACAGATATTAAAACAACATTTAAAGATGTAGCAGGATTAGAAGGAGCTAAAGAAGAAGTACAAGAAATTGTTGACTTTTTAAAAAATCCAAATAAATATACTGTATTGGGCGGTAAAATTCCCAAAGGTGCTTTGTTAGTGGGGCCCCCAGGAACAGGAAAAACATTATTAGCCAAAGCTGTTGCAGGTGAAGCCAAGGTGCCTTTCTTTTCACTATCAGGCTCAGACTTCGTGGAAATGTTTGTGGGTGTAGGTGCATCTCGTGTGCGTGACTTGTTTAAGCAAGCAAAGGATAAATCACCCGCTATAATATTCATTGATGAAATCGATGCTATTGGGCGTGCAAGAGGTAAAAATAACATTACAGGTTCGAATGACGAACGTGAGAATACCCTGAACCAGCTACTTACTGAAATGGATGGGTTTGGTACCAATACCAATGTGATTGTTATTGCAGCTACCAATCGAGCCGACGTACTTGACAATGCATTAATGCGCGCAGGGCGTTTTGATAGACAAATCTATGTTGACCTTCCTGATTTGAGGGAGCGAGAAGAAATTTTTAAAGTACATCTCAAGCCACTTAAGTCAGACGCCAAGCTTGATGTTGGCTTTTTGGCCAAACAAACACCAGGGTTTTCAGGAGCTGATATCGCCAACGTATGTAATGAGTCTGCATTAATTGCGGCCAGAAAAAACAAGAAAAAGGTAGGTCGTCAAGATTTTTTAGATGCCGTAGACCGAATTATTGGAGGACTTGAAAAGAAAAGTAAAATCATTACTCCAGAAGAAAAGAAGACCATTGCTTTTCACGAAGCAGGTCACGCAACGGTAAGCTGGATGTTAGAACATGCTGCACCACTTGTTAAGGTTACCATTGTACCTAGAGGCCAATCGCTAGGGGCAGCCTGGTATTTGCCCAATGAAAGACAAATTGTACGCACCGAACAAATGTTAGATGAAATGTGTGCTACGCTAGCTGGCAGGGCAGCCGAAAGTATTATTTTTAATAAAATTTCTACTGGGGCACTAAGCGACTTAGTGAAAGTAACTCAACAAGCAAGAGCCATGGTAACCATTTACGGCTTAAACGATAAAGTTGGAAATATTACATATTATAAAACTAACGAAGGTGAGTATGGATTTACCAAGCCCTATTCTGAAGAAACAGCTAAAACCATTGACTCAGAGATTTCGGCAATCGTTGAGAAACAATACAAGCGTGCTATACAGATGCTTAAAAAACACAAAAAAAAGCTCACAGAACTTGCGGGGCACTTGCTTGAAAAAGAAGTTATCTTCAAGGATGACTTAGAACGTATTTTTGGCAAGCGACCTTTTGAAAAATTAGAAGTTCAAACGCCAAAGCCCAAAAAGTAAAATCCATGCAAATAAAGGATGTAAAAATAGGCAAGAAAAAAGATTCCACGATAACAAATTATGCCAAGTAATCTACGATTTGTTACCTTTGTGTAACAACTTTGGTGTGTGAGTAAATTTTGGTCAAAAATTTTTAGAAAAAAAACGACTCTCAAAGAAAATATCGATGAGGAAGAACGTGGTCCGCACATGCCACCTAAAGAACTTCCGATTGAGCAATCATTTGCACAAAAATTTACGGCTTGTGGAGGTAAGTTTGTTTATTGTGAAAAAATTCAAGATGCAAAAGATGCCTTTAATTCCATTATAAAACAATATCCCTCAGAAATACGAGAGTTGTTTTGTCTAGATCCAATTTTAGCCCAAAAATTAGATGTTGGCATAACCCTTACCAAAACCAATCTAAATGCCAAAGCTATGCTGTGCAGTTGTGAATCAATAGTTGCCTATGACGGTAGTATTGTAGTGTGCGAGCGTCAATTGGGCTCTAATAAATTGGCAGACTTGCCAGAAACATTAATAGTAATAGCTGGGACACGTCAATTTTCACAAACCGTTTCAGAAGGATTAAAAAGTATCAAGAACCGCTATTCTGACAATATCCCACTCAACATTACTTCAATAAAGCAATTTAAACCAGAGGTGATTAGCGATGAAAATTACTTGAACTATGGAAGCAGTGTTAAAGAAGTATACTTGCTTTTACTTGAAGATTTTTCATGAATTTTTTTATTCGTTCCTTAACTTCATTAATCTATGTTGGACTACTACTTGGCAGCCTTTACATAGATGCTGTTTTTTTTTCAATAGTTCTTTTACTAATGGCAATTATTGCACAATGGGAACTTCAAAAAATTACCAATAAAAAAATTATTTTAAGTTATCTGTTCTTTCCCGTGGCCTATACGGTAGCTCAATTCACTACGGAATACATTCATTACATAGTTAGCATAGGAGTTTTCGGGAGTTTGAGTATGTTAGGCCTTTTTAGAAATTCAAATAAGTTGAGCTACAGCGTAAAGTTTGTATATTTTTTTAGTTTATTTCAAATATGTATACCACTAATTTTACTAGCCTTACTTGGACAATCAAATCCCATGTATGTTTTATATTTTTTTGGTATAATATGGCTGAGCGATACTGGTGCATATTTAATTGGGTCATTTTTTGGAAAACGAAAAATAGCACCTAATATATCCCCCAACAAAACAATTGAAGGAAGCTTTGGAGGAATTGTTTTTGCTACCCTAGCCCTACTATTTCTTGCTGATACAGACAATGTCCAATTTAGTTGGATTTTGATTCTTGTAGTTACTGCCATATTAGGAGCATTAGGTGATTTGATACAATCCAAAATAAAACGCGTTTGTGGCGTGAAGGATAGTGGAAATATTTTACCCGGTCATGGTGGAATTTATGATCGCATAGACAGTTCCATAATGGCAGCACCCATGTATATATTATTACTAAATTTATTTGCTTATGTTTCATAAAGAAGGTTTCACCATTATCATTGTAAGTTTTGTGCTCATTGCTGTGACTGCAATGTTGACAGAGCAGTTTATTGGCCTTAAGTGGTTACGTATTACACTCCAAATTGCACTACTTGTTTTGCTGGTTTTGATACTTCAATTTTTCAGAAACCCCGACCGACCCCCACTTGCACTTGAAGACGCTGTAGTATCTCCTGTTGACGGTAAAGTAGTCATTGTAAAAGAAGTTGATGAACCTGAGTACTTTAAATGCAAAAGACTGCAAGTATCTATTTTTATGTCTCCTTTAAATGTTCATGTTACCCGGTATCCTGTTTCAGGAAAAGTTGTGTTTAGCAAATACCATCCGGGGAAGTATCTCGTTGCATGGAAGCCAAAATCATCGACATTAAATGAAAGAACCACTATCGTGGTAGACAATCCAACCTATGGAGAGGTGCTATACCGCCAAATTGCAGGTGCAGTAGCCAGACGAATTGTGAACTATGCTGAAGAAGGTCAAACTGTAACGCAAGGAACAGATGCTGGTTTTATCAAATTTGGGTCGAGAGTAGATGTATTCTTGCCCGTAGAAACTTTGGTGCTTGTTAAAGAAGGGCAAGTTGTAAAAGGAGGTTTGACGCTTATTACATCGAAAAACTAAAGGGCCGAAAGTCTGGCTTTAAGTGCTGTTATTTTTGTTTGCGCATCTGCTGCCTTTTTTCGCTCTATTGCCACAACTTGTTCTGGTGCATTTGAAACAAAACGTTCGTTAGACAGCTTTTTTTCTACTGAACTTAAGAACCCTTCTTGATAAGCCAGTTCTTCTTCCATCTTTTTTCGTTCTTCTTCAATATTAGATGCACCTACAGGCACAAAATATTCAAGCGCGTCTACCCTAAATGAAATTGCTTGATCAGGTGCTTGTTCCTCCTTAGTCCATGATTTGATATTTACCAACTTCTCAACAATAGATCTAAGTGAAATATTGTCTTGGCTGGTCTCAACCAAGTCCAAGGGCACTTTAAACGAAATATTTTGCTCTTTACGAACCGTTCGCAATTGTGCAACTAAGGTCGCAGTGTGCTCAAATTGGTTTAAAATATCCGTATCAATATCTTTTTGTTTTGGCCAATCAGAAACAATTAAGGCTTCCGCTTTAGAGCGACTTTTGAGGGCGTGCCAGAGTTCTTCTGAAAGAAAGGGCATAAAGGGGTGCAACAGGCGTAAATTATCTTCAAAAAGCATGCATACTTTTGCATAGGTCTCACGGTCTATTCCCGTATTGTAAGCCGGCTTAACGATTTCCAAAAGCCAAGAGCAGAAGTCGTCCCATATGAGTTTGTATGTTGACATCAAGGCATCAGAAATGCGATATTTACTAAAGTGGTCGTCGATAGTTGCCAATGTTTGTTGGAATTTGGCTGAATACCAATCAATACCTGCATTTGCCGTAGGACATGTTTTCAAGGTTTCATCTACCTCCCAGCTTTGAATCAAACGGAAAGCATTCCAAATTTTATTAGCAAAGTTTTTTCCTTGTTGACATAAATTTTCGTCAAATAACAAGTCGTTCCCTGCTGCTGCGCTCAATAACAAGCCTACACGAACACCATCGGCACCGTAGGTTTCCATAAGCTTAATGGAATCGGGAGAATTGCCAAGTTGCTTGGACATTTTTCTTCCTTGCCCATCACGAACAAGGCCCGTGAGATAAACATGGGAAAATGGTTTTTCGTTGCGCAAAGCATAACCAGACATTATCATTCTAGCTACCCAAAAGAAAAGGATATCGGGGCCTGTGACCAGTTCCTGTGTGGGATAGTAATAGTTGACTTCTTTGTTATCTGGTTCCAAAACACCATTAAAAACCGATATGGGCCACAGCCATGAAGAAAACCAAGTATCAAGAACATCCGGGTCTTGGCGCAAGTCGTCAAGCGTCAAAGCCATATTACCACTTTCGGACTTTGCTTTTTCAAGGGCAGCCGATTTACTTTCTGCTACCACAACATCTGTGCTATTAGAACCGTAGTAATAGGCCGGTATTTGGTGGCCCCACCAAAGTTGTCTTGAAATATTCCAATCACGGATATTTTGCATCCAGTGTCGGTAGGTATTGATAAACTTTTTAGGAACCAGTTGTACATCGCCGTCCTCAACTGCATCAATGGCTGGTTTGGCCAAATCTGCCATTTTTAAGAACCATTGATCTGACAAACGAGGCTCTATAACTGCCTTTGTCCGTTCTGAGGTGCCTACCTTGTGCATATGAGGCGTTACTTTCACAAGTGCACCTGCTGCCTCTAACTCTTTTACCACGGCTTTGCGTACCTCAAATCTATCTTTTCCTTCATAATGCAAGCCCTGATGGTTGAGAGTAGCATCAGCATTGAAAATGTCAACAATATCCAATTTGTGTTTTTCCCCTAAGGCCTTGTCATTTTCGTCATGTGCAGGAGTAACCTTCAAACAGCCAGTTCCCAAATCCAAACTTACATAAGCATCTTTGATGATGGGCACTAACCTATTGACAATCGGGACTATGGCTTTTTTGCCGTGCAAGGCAAGATAGCGCTCGTCTTCTGGGTGAATGGCAACCGCCGTATCTCCAAAAAGTGTTTCAGGTCTTGTAGTGGCCACAACGACTTTTTCGTCGCTGCCTTCAACGGCATAAGCAATATGGTATAAGTTTCCTTGTCGTTCTTCATAAACAACCTCCTCGTCTGAAAGTGTGGTTTGTGCTTCAGGATCCCAATGTACCATACGAAAACCACGGTAAATCATCCCTTTTTTATATAAATCAACAAAGACCTTGATAACCGATTCAGACATTTCTCGGTCAAGGGTGAATTTGGTACGATCCCAGTCACAAGTGCAACCTAATTTTTTTAATTGCTCGAGAATAATACCCCCATGTTCATTTGTCCACTCCCAAGCTTGTTCTAAAAAAGCTTCACGCCCAATTTCATTTTTATCCTTACCTTGACTTTTTAACTTGTTTACAACTTTTGCTTCAGTCGCAATAGAGGCGTGATCAGTGCCTGGCACCCAGCAAGCATTGTAGCCAAGCATACGTGCACGACGTATCAATACATCTTGAAGTGTATTGTTCATCAAATGTCCCATATGAAGTAAACCTGTTACATTAGGTGGAGGTATCACTATGGTGTAGGGTTTACGGGAGTCTGGCGTAGAGTGAAAATAATTATTTTCTATCCAGTAGTCATACCACTTTTGCTCAACAATTTTTGGTGTGAATTTTGATGATATAGACATGCGATAGTACTTATTATGCGCAAATGTAGGCATCGAGTATTGAAATTGAAAGCACTAATTTTGTACAATTCACACTTATGCTTACTTTAGTAGAACCAAATTTATAGTCATGAAGCAAATATTTTTATTGTTTTTCGCTGTTGCGCTGGGTTTAACGGCTACTGGACAAGACTTTGCAGTCATTACATTTGACTCTATTACTATTGACTATGGTACTGTTGTTAAAGGAGAAGATGGAATACGTCAGTTTAGATTTACCAACACTGGAACTTCAGAGCTAGAGATTACGCAAGTACGTTCATCTTGTGGATGTACCATCCCTAAAAAACCAGATGCGCCCATTCCACCTGGTGCTTCGGATGTCATTGAGGTAAAATATGATACCAACCGTGTTGGACCCATTCGAAAAACCATCACAGTTGCTTCCAATGCTTCCGTTCCTATGGTAGCCCTTAAGATCAAAGGGGAAGTCATAGAAGAAGCTCCCGAAGAATAATTCTCGTTTAAAACATTGATTTTTCGCATCTTTGCAGGCAAACTATTTTAATGCCGATTATTTCAAAGAAAGGTGCAAACTTACCCACCTCACCCATTCGAAAGCTAGCCAAGCAGGCCAATTTGGCTAAAGAACGAGGTATCGAAGTATTTCACCTAAATATTGGGCAGCCTGATTTGGCTAGCCCCAAAAGTGCATTAAACGCCATTAGAAATTTCTCCGAGAACGTTGTCGCATACGGACCTTCTGAGGGAACTGTATCCTTTCGCAACAAGCTGGTTTCTTATTACCAACAGCACCAAATAGAAATTGATGCGGAAGATATACTGGTAACTACAGGGGCTAGTGAGGCTATTATTATGGCACTAGACTGCATCACCAACGAAGGCGATGAACTTATCATACCAGAGCCATTTTATGCCAACTATGAAACATTTGCTGCAGCCTGCGGTGTTAAGGTTGTGGGTATCCCATCATCGTTTGAGAGTCAGTTTTCACTACCCCGTATTAAAAACATTGAAGCGGCAATAACTCCAAAAACAAGAGCGCTTTTTATCTGCAATCCAAACAATCCGTCTGGCTATGTTTACAGTAAAGAGGAACTTGAATCGCTGGGGCAACTGGCTGTAACCCATGATTTATTCTTTATTGTTGATGAAGTATACCGAGAGTTTGTTTACGACGGCCACGAACATATCTCCGTAATGCATCTCGAAAAGCTTTCCAAGCATGCTATACTCATAGACTCCATGTCTAAGCGCTACAGCATGTGCGGAGCTAGAATAGGTTGCCTTATTACAAAAAACAAAGAGGTTACACAAGCTGCGCTAAAGTTTGCCCAATCGAGATTATGCCCACCCACCATTGCACTTCACGCCTGTGAGGCTGCACTTGACGAACCGCAACAATATTTGGATGATGCCATCGAAGAATACCAAAAGCGAAGAAAAACCGCAATTGAGCATTTAACTAAAATTGAAGGGGTAAAGGTATCCTTACCCAAAGGCGCATTTTACTGTTTGGTCAAACTTCCAGTTAGCGATAGTGATCATTTCGCCAAGTGGATGCTTGAGTCGTTCCAAGACAAGGGTGAAACGCTTATGATAGCTCCCGCAAATGGATTTTTTTCTGGAGAAACAGCAGGAAAAGACATGATACGCATTGCCTTTGTGTTAAATTCAACAAAACTAATTCGCGCCATTAGCCTTTTAAAACTTGGATTAGACGCTTATCAAAAGTAAGCCCATGAAAAAAAATAATACGGTTTCACTACAAGAATATAATACGTTTGGTGTTGCGGCATCAACCCCTCTTTTTGTTGAAATCAAATCAAGTTTGGCCTTACAAGAAAAGCTAAAAGACGAGGCCTTTAAAGATGCGCTTATTCTTGGTGGCGGAAGTAATATTTTATTCTTAGCGGATCTTTCAAAGCCTGTTATTAAAATTTCGATCCCTGGAATTCGAATCATCAACGAAACCGAACAAATAGCCGTAGTTTCTGCTGGAGCAGGAGTAGTTTGGCACGATTTGGTCATGTGGTGTGTTGCCAATAACCTGGGAGGTATTGAGAATTTAAGCCTCATCCCTGGCTTGGTCGGTGCTGCACCTATTCAAAACATAGGCGCTTATGGCGTTGAATTAAGCGATGTTTTCTACGATGCGTTGTGCATCAATCGCAAAACAGGAGAATCAAGAATTTTCAATGTCAAAGATTGTGATTTTGGCTACAGAGATTCTGCATTTAAAAATGATTTAAAAGACGCTTACGTAGTTACCGCAGTAAGGTTGGCACTAACCAAAAAAAATCATAATCTAAAAACAAACTATGGTAATGTAAAAGAAACATTAGCGCAAATGGGTATAACTAAACCCAATATTGAAGATATTTCCAAGGCGGTTGTTCAAATTCGAACTAACAAGTTACCCGATCCAAAAAAATTAGGAAATGCGGGGAGTTTCTTCAAAAACCCCATTGTACCGAAAGGCGAATGCGCACGTCTACTTCTACAATATCCCAATATGCCTCACTATCACATAGATAGTAATTTTGATAAAATCCCTGCGGGTTGGCTTATTGAACAGGCCGGTTTTAAAGGACTCAAAAAGGGGAAAGTAGGCATGCACGACAAACAAGCTTTGGTATTGGTCAATTATGGCACTCTTTATGGAAAATTGCTGTGGAAACACGCCAAATTAGTAATGGAAGGGGTTGAAAAAAAGTTTGGTATTTCTCTCGAACCAGAAGTCAATCTTATACGTTAATTTTTTAGCTACATTTAAAACATGGAACTTTTTATAATTACCTTGATTCTTTTGAGCCTTGCTTTTGCAGGAATTGCTATAAAAATTTGGGCTAAAAAGGGAGGCGAATTTGCTGGAACTTGCGCAAGCCAAAGTCCCTTTTTAAATAAAGAAGGTGAACCCTGTAGCCTCTGTGGAAAGTTACCCAATCAGCAAACGGACTGCGAACTTCCCGATCCAAAAAACAACTAATTCAGTGGCACAAGCAGCTGTGCTTATCGAAAAAATTAAGTTGGCACAAGACGGTGATCAGCATGCCTTTCGCTATTTGTTGGAGTATTTTTGGAATGATGTTTATGGCTTTATGATACAACGTACACAAAATGAAAATGAAGCCGAGGACCTCACCATACGCTGTTTTGGAAAGGCATTTGAAAAAATATTGACCTATAACGAAGTTTATGGGTTCAAAACATGGCTTACAACCATTGCCAAAAACTTACACATTGACCAAATAAGAAAAAAAACAAATTCAAATATATCTACAGAATCCAGCCAAGAAGTGGCACAGAAAATTGCAGACAGTGCGCCTGGTCCAGAAGACGATTTAATTCGAAAACAGCGGCTAGAAACACTCCTCAATACCATAAAAAATCTAAAGCCACGCTATCGAGAAGTGATACAATTGAAATACCTCCAAGAGTTGAGTATCAAACAAATGGCTGAAAAACTCAAAAGCAGTGAAAGTACCGTCAAAGTCAAACTGATGCGTGCCCGAAAATTACTGGCTGAAATTCTAGCAACTCAACATAACTAAGGTGATTTCTATATTTAAAAAGCTAGGCCCTGGATTGCTTTTTGCTGGTGCTGCTATTGGTGTATCCCATCTGGTTCAATCCACGCGAGCAGGTGCTGATTTTGGTTATGGCCTAATATGGGCGTTGCTTTTAGTGAATATCGTCAAATACCCATTCTTTCAATTTGGACCACGCTATGCCATGGCGACAGGTGAAAGCCTTTTAGAGGGCTATAAACGCTTGGGAAAAGGGGTTCTAGCAGCCTACTATATACTGAATTTGGGAACCATGTTTACCATACAAGCCGCCGTAACTTCGGTAACAGCGGGTATAGCTGCAAGGCTATTGGGCTTAGATGCCAATATGTGGGTATCGTTTGTTGTCGCCCTTTTTTGCTTTGCTGTATTGTGGCGCGGTCGCTATGGATGGTTGGACAAAAGCATGAAAATCATTGTTTTAGTTTTAAGTATTAGCACCTTAGTTACCGTGATATTTGCTTTGGGTCAAAACACGGAACTTCCCATTGTACAACGCCTTCCAGAAAACACATTAGAATGGACATTTCTGATCGCCTTTATGGGTTGGATGCCCGGACCTATGGACATTTCGGTTTGGCATTCGCTTTGGGCAATCGAGAAGAAAAAAATAAACCCTGAAACAAGTTTAAAATCTTCGCTCTTTGATTTTAATTTAGGCTATTTGGTTACCCTTATTTTAGGTCTGTGTTTTATTGTTCTTGGTGCAACGGTAATGTATGATGCAGGTATTTCTTTTTCTCCAAATGGTGCCTCATTTGCAGGTCAGCTGATTGGACTTTACACCTCGCTTATGGGCAGTGGTTGGTTTGTGGTTATCGCATTAGCTACCCTTACCACCATGATCAGTACCACACTCACCACACTAGATGCTTCGCCAAGAGTAATGGCACATACCTCAAAGTTGTTAAAAATACCTGTTTTGCAGAAACAACAAAGCTGGCTCTTGATTTTAACACTAGGTACTTGTTTGATTTTTTTATTCTTAGCCTCTGAAATGGGACTATTGGTTAAAATTGCCACCACACTCTCCTTTATAACAGCCCCTTTTTATGCAGCTTTAAACTTGCGGTTGGTCACTAGTAAACACATCCCTTTAGCACACCAACCGAAAAGGTGGCTCCAAGTGGCTAGTGTATTGGGTATTTTGTTCCTTTTGGGCTTTAGTGGAGTTTACTTGTCCGTAATTTTTTGATTAGTGAAACTGTTTCGTAATTTTGTAGGCTAAATTGCTATATGTCAGAAACTACCACCACGCAAGCGCCCGCAAGAACTCCAAAGCCAAAATGGCTAAGAGTCAAACTTCCTACAGGAAAGAAATACACGGAATTACGCGGATTGGTTGACAAATACGAGTTGCATACCATTTGTACTTCGGGAAGTTGTCCCAATATGGGTGAATGTTGGGGTGAAGGTACAGCAACATTTATGATATTAGGAAACATCTGCACGCGTTCTTGCGGTTTTTGTGGTGTTCAAACAGGAAGACCCGATACCGTGGATTGGGCAGAACCAGAAAAAGTAGCGCGTTCCATCAAGATTATGAGCATCAAGCATGCTGTTATTACTTCTGTTGACCGTGACGATTTGCCGGATCAAGGGACAATAATTTGGACCGAAACCGTAAAAGCCATTAGAAGGATGAACCCCAACACTACGCTTGAAACCTTAATTCCCGATTTTCAGGGCAGAGAGGATTTACTAGATCGTATTGTTGAAGTTGCACCAGAAGTAGTGTCACATAATATGGAAACCGTTCGCAGACTTACACGCGAAGTGCGTATACAAGCAAAATACGACAGAAGCTTAGAGGCACTCAAATATCTCAAAGAACAAGGCGTACACCGCACAAAATCTGGATTGATGCTAGGTCTTGGTGAGACTAAAGAAGAGGTCATTGCCACTATGGAAGATTTACGCAATGCAAAGGTTGACATCATTACCCTTGGGCAGTATTTGCAACCGTCCAAAAAACACTTGCCCGTTGCTGATTTTATTACCCCAGAACAGTTTAAGAAATACGAGGTATTGGGCAAAGAAATGGGCTTTCGCCACGTAGAAAGCGGCGCATTGGTACGTTCTTCTTACAAGGCGCACAAGCATATTAAGTAGTTAATTTTCAATTGCAGATTGAACTAGCTCTAAAAATGCGCCCTCCTTATCTAAGAATCCAATACCTATCTCAATAGTATGACATTGCGCTAGTGTATAAGTAGCCAAGCGCACTGCATCTTTTTCGGTCGTTAATATCGGCTGCCGCATGGCCTTTATGGATGCGATTTCTTTTTTACTAAAATCATGATGATCGGGATAGGACAAATGTGTGAACTCAGCGCCTTGGCGGTTTAAAAACTCAACCAGGGGGCTTGGGTTAGCAATCCCCGTAAGCAATACAAAAGGAGTTTTGATAAATTCATCTAAAGGTATTTCTGCTGCACCGCGAACATGCGTGCCGTATTCCAAGGTGGTAAAAAAGAGTTTTTGGTGTGGTGCTATGCCTAATTTCGCCTTGTAGGCGTTTTTGGTTTCTTCGTCAAGTGATGTGGGACATTTTGTTACGATCACCACATCGGCTTGCTGGGCTGCTGTGGCAGGTTCTCGCAAATTTCCAACGGGGAGCAACGCGTCAGAAAACCAAGGCCTAGTATAGGTCGTTAATACTATTTTAAAAGTCGGTTGCAGTGCCAGGTGTTGAAACGCATCGTCTAAAAAAATGGCTTTGAGTGAAGGTTTTTGGGCAAGCATTTTTACAATTCCCTTTGGACGGCTTTCACAAACAGCTACAAATACATTTGGGTGCTTTTGAGCCAACATCAACGGCTCATCACCAACATCAGAAGAAGGGGCAGTTGAACGAACAGCCAAAAATCCTTTGGACTTGCGTCCATAGCCACGGCTCAACACGCCCAATTGCTTTTTTTGAGAGAAATAGCGTAGCAAGAAGTCGACCATAGGCGTTTTTCCTGTGCCTCCAGTAGCTAGATTCCCAACCACAATTGTAGGAATGGGTGCCACATAGCGTGAAATAACCCCTGTAGCATAAAGCTTTTTACGAAGCACAACGGCTCCTGCAAATAAAATTTGAAAGGGAAACAACGCTTTTTTACAAATTGCCATGAAAACAAAAGTAGAACTTTTATCTTTGGAACAATGACAGTACGCGAAATAACAAATTGTTTAGAAACATGGGCACCCCTTGCTTATGCAGAGGATTTTGATAATGTGGGACTTCTGGTTGGTAGCCATACTCAGAAAGTTAAAAAAGTAATGGTAACCCACGATGCTCTTGAAGAAGTGATTGATGAGGCCATTGCTGAAAATTGTGAGCTTGTTGTATGCTTCCACCCAATTATTTTTAAAGGGCTGAAAAAACTTATTGATTCGTCTTATATTTCAAGAGCTGTCACAAAAGCTATTAAGCACAATATATCCATATACGCCATTCACACCGCCCTAGATGTACAACTCAACGGAGTTAACGCAGGCTTAGCCAATGCGTTGGAGCTGAAAGAAAGAACCGTTATTCAGTCTGCTAAAGGAACCATACAAAAACTCAATACCTATGTGCCCAAGAAACAACTAAAGACGGTACAGGATGCCTTATTTGCTGCAGGAGCTGGATCTATAGGCCAATATGAAGAATGTAACTTTACCGTTGTCGGGGAAGGTAGCTTTAAGCCGCTTAAAGGCAGTAAACCTTTTGTTGGTACAAACAATACCCGTCACACAGCCGAAGAAATACAATTACAAATGATTTTTCCAAAGCATATACAAGGTAAGATAATCAAAGTATTATTAGAAGCACACCCCTATGAAGCGGTTGCTTATGAGATTACAACATTGGAAAATAGCAGATCTGATTTGGGAATGGGTTGTATTGGCAATTTACCCACATTCATGCGTGAATCTGATTTTTTGAAAAAACTAAAGGATATTTTAGGTACTCCTGTTTTAAGACACAGTTCTCTTTTAGGAAAACATATAAAGCGTGTGGCCATACTAGGTGGTTCAGGAAGTTTTGCTATTGAAAGTGCGATGATAAAAGGTGCAGATGCCTACATTACTGCTGACCTTAAATACCATGATTTTTTCAGGGCTGAGGCAAGCTGTTTGCTGGTTGATGTTGGGCATTATGAAAGTGAGCAATTCACCAAAGCAACAATTATGGCGCATCTTATGGAAAATTTCCCTAATTTTGCGTTCATTTCATCTAAAAAATACACCAATCCTGTTCATTATTTCTAAATTATGGCAAAAAAGAAAGTTGAAACAAATATCGAAGAAAAACTTCGGGCACTATACAATCTACAACTGATTGACACACGCATAGACGAAATTCGAAATGTAAGAGGCGAATTACCTTTAGAAGTGGAAGATTTGGATTCAGAAGTGACAGGTCTTGATAAAAGATTGAGAAATCTTGATACTGAGGTTTCTGCCTATGAAGACGAAGTCAAAGCTAAAAAGTTGGGTATTGAAACTTCAAAAGAGCTCATTAAAAAGTATAACGAACAACAAAAAAATGTACGCAACAACCGTGCATATGAGTCCTTAACAAAAGAAATTGAGTATCAAGAACTTGAAATTCAACTAGCTGAAAAGCAAATTAAGCAACTAAAAGCTTTGATTGAACAAAAAAACGAGTCTGTTAACGAAACAACGACCAAACTTGAGGAGCGTAAAAACCATCTTCAACATAAAAAAGATGAACTTGACGCAATTTTAGCGGAAACTCAAAAGGAAGAAGAATTGTTAATCGAAAAGTCCAAGGAGTACGAGAAGAAAGCAGATGAGAGACTTGTAAATGCTTACCAACACATTCGCACATCTGTTAAAAATGGCTTAGCGATTGTTTCTGTTGAACGTGGTGCATCTGGGGGTTCTTTTTTTACCATTCCACCGCAAGTCCAGATGGAAATTGCAGCACGTAAAAAAATCATCACTGACGAACACAGTGGTCGTATTTTGGTTGATAAAGAACTTGCCCAAGAGCAAGAGACCTTTATGCAGGGTGTTATAGCCTCTATCTAACCTTTTTGGAAAATCTATAGACTAATTTAAAGCATTGAGATTTTTCATTAAATCTTTTAAAATCACTCCACTGTAACCGACTTTGCTAAGTTGCGGGGTTGATCAACGTCACAACCGCGCATTATAGCAATATGATATGAAAGCAGCTGAAGTGGAACTGAGGCAAGTATAGGTACTAAAGCTTCTGTAACATCTGGGATTTCAACAACATGGTCTGAAAGTAACTTGACACTTTCATCACCTTTAGTAACAATTGAAATGATATTAGCATTTCGTGATTTTATTTCTTGTACGTTACTTACGATCTTTTCATAATGCCCCTTTTTGGTCGCTATGACCACCACAGGCATATTTTCGTCGATTAGGGCAATTGGACCATGTTTCATTTCTGCTGCAGGATAACCTTCAGCGTGGATGTAAGAAATCTCTTTAAGCTTTAACGCACCCTCAAGCGCAGCGGGAAAATTATACCCCCTACCCAAATATAAAAAATTTGATGCGTCCTTGTATTCTCGCGCAATTTTTTCAATTTGTTTGTCATAGGCCAACACAACATCTATCAATTTTGGTAGTTCAGCTAATTGTTTTGCAACACGTTCAAAATCTGATTTTCCAACCGTACCTTTAAGTTGTCCCAGGCGTAGTCCCATCATAATAATTACAGTGAGCTGGGTAGTGAAGGCCTTGGTAGAGGCCACCCCTATTTCGGGGCCAGCGTGTGTATAGGCACCCGCATCTGAAGCTCGAGCAATAGAGGAACCTACCACATTACAAATACCAAATACAAAAGCACCATGTGCTTTAGCAAGTTTTATAGCAGCAAGCGTATCTGCAGTTTCACCAGATTGTGATATAGCAATAACAATATCTCCTTTGTTGATAACGGGTTTACGATAACGGAATTCAGAAGCATATTCTACCTCAACGGGAATACGCGCCGCATCTTCAAATAAATATTCTGCTACTAGACCAGCATGCCATGAAGTACCACAAGCTACAATTGTAATACGTGATGCATTTTCAAATTTCAACTTGTTTTGTTCAATACCAGAAATATTAATTTGCTGCTCTTCAACAAGTAATCTCCCCCTAAAAGTATCAGTTATGGCACGGGATTGCTCGTGTATTTCTTTCAACATAAAATAATCATAGCCACCCTTTTCAATCGTTTCTAATGACAATTTTATGTCTTGAATAGTAGGAGTAATCAACTTATCGCCTATAATTGAATACATTTTAAACCCTTTTGTTCTAGAAATTACTGCCATTTCGTTATCGTCTAAATATATTGTGCGTTTGGTATATTCAATAAAAGGAGAGGCATCAGAGGCGATAAAATATTCATCCTTACCAATTCCAATAGCCAAAGGACTACCTAGCTTGGCAACCACTATTTCGTCGGAACGATCAAGATCAACGACAGCAATTGAATAGGCGCCTACCACTTGAGCAAGGGCTATCTGGACAGCCTTACCAATCTTGACCTTTTGGTTGATTTTGATAAACTCAATAAGATTAACAAGTACTTCCGTATCGGTATCCGACTTAAAATGAAAACCATTGTTCAACAACATTTTCTTTAACGATCCGTAGTTTTCAATAATTCCATTGTGAACAACAGATATTTTACCAGAATTAGAAATCTGTGGGTGTGAATTTAAATCAGATGGAATACCATGCGTGGCCCACCGGGTGTGACCAATTCCTAAGTTTTTACAATTGGTGGAATGATTAGCAGCAAGATGTTCTAAATCTAAAACCTTGCCCTTTGTCTTAATAATAACGCTGGTCTTGTTAAAAAGTGCAACTCCCGCACTATCATATCCCCTATATTCAAGACGTTTTAATCCTTTAACAATAATAGGGTAAGCATCCCTATGACCAATATATCCAACAATTCCACACATAAACTTGTTGTTTTATTCAAAACTAATGCGTAACAAAGGTATTGTAAATATTTAAAGACAGTAATCTGAGACCCAAAATAAAACCACAACTGACATCTTGTACAAATCTAGCTACGGAAAACAAAAACCCCAACTAAAGTTGAGGTTAAAAATGTGAAGAGTCGTTTTTTACTATATAAAAATGACTTCAAATTTCAATTAGGATTTAAAGTGGTTGTAAAGAAGGGAACAAACAGGATAAAATCGAGTCTTCAAACCATTGATTTTGAGCATGATACAATCAACTTTAAAATAAAAAAATAGATTTTAATAACTCTTTTTAATTAACATTATCAATTAAAAAATCTTAATTTTATCTATATATTTTTTTATTGTAAGGAATATGAACAAATTTTTAAGTAATCATTAATAAGTCTTGGTTTAAAATATTTTTTTAAAATATTCACAAACAATAATCATATTTTCATCAAACTTTTCAAAATGAGTTTTCATTTCTCTTTTGTAATATGCTTCATGAACTTTTTTCCAATAGTTTAAAGACTTATCTCCTTCTCCTTCAATTTTCGCAAATTCTGGAGTTATTTTATTAAAAGGAACTTGTTGAACTTTAATAGTTTCAATTATTGCTCTTGGATTTCCAACCCAATTAGTAACAATATATTTATTGCCAACTCTTGGAAGTGAAACATTATCTTTTTTGAACCACCACAAAGAAGTAGCAGTTGCTTGCTTTATTCCTTTAACAACTAGTTCTGCACATTCATCAGCATCTTTTTTATTATCACAAAAGTAGAATGACAGAGGAGTTTCTTTTTTTTTATTACAAGGGTTTAAATTCAAATAATCATTCCAAAATCTTTCCACTTGATTGTGGTTTTTATCCAAAATTTCCATTTTACAAAGATAATTTTTTGAATAATTGTAAAAACAAAAAACCCCAACTAAAGTTGAGGTTAAAAATGTGGGCGCTGAGGGATTCGAACCCCCGACCCCCTCGGTGTAAACGAGGT
>PAAD01000039.1 GCA_002698745.1 Flavobacteriaceae bacterium | reverse complement strand
TTCCAGCTCGAGTGGTGGAATTGGTAGACACGTTGGACTTAAAATCCAATGAGCAGTAATGTTCGTGCGGGTTCAAGTCCCGCCTCGAGTACTTAACGGGAGTCATTCGAATGATTGTCTTCCGTTTTTTTATTCGATAACTCTAAATGGCTCATTTCAAGATATATAATGTTAATACTTTGGTTCAACTCGGGAGTTCGATAATTTTCTATAATTTCACTAAAAATTAATCAAATGAAATTTTTTTTGTTTCTATTCTTTAATTGTTTGTTAATTTTAAGTGTGTATTCACAAAATGATGAGCATTCAATTATTTTAAAATTAAAAACATCTAACGATTTTAACACTAAAAATTTTGAGTTAAATTCTGAATTTAATCAAATCAATAAAAATATTACCCCTAAAATTAGGGAACTTAAAATAGATTCAAATAACAGATTGATGAAATTAACCTTCCCCAAAAACATTTCAATAGATTCGGTTTTATCAATTTATAAAAGATCTGGAAAATATGAGTTTGTTGAACAAGACTTTATTGGTTACGGTTCTGGAGTTCAGGTTTCTCCAAACGATAATTATTTTAACCTTCAGTATTCTTTAAAAAACGATGGAAGTTTCAATACAAATTTTATGACAGAGATGAACATTGTTTCTGTTACGGGTGCTGACATAAATATTGAAGGCCTCTGGGATTACACTACGGGAGATGAAGAACTTATTGTTGCTGTGATAGACTCTGGAATGAATATGACTCATGAAGATTTGCAGGGTAGATTTTGGGTTAATGATGATGAAATAATTGGAAACAATATTGACGATGATGGAAACGGCTTTATTGACGATGTAAACGGTTGGGATTTCATTAACAATGACAACAATCCTTCGGATGACCATGGTCATGGAACAAATGTAGGTTCGATTGCTATGGCAACAGGGAATAATTCATTTGGCATTTCTGGCATTAACTGGAATTCTAAAATTATGGTCGTAAAAGCATTAGACGAAAACAATTCAGGTTCATATAGTGCTATGATTGAAAGTATTTATTATGCCGTGGACAATGGTGCTAAGGTTATTAACTTTTCAATTGGCGGGAGTGGTTATTCTGAATCTTTAAAGAACGCTGTAGATCATTGTTACAATAATAATGTCGTTTTTGTTGCTTGCATGATGAATTATGATAACGAAACCACCTACTATCCTGCAGGTTTTGAAAAAGCAATAGCAGTAGGAGCTACTGATCCAAGAGACCATCGCGCTTCCCCTTTTAATTGGACTTTTGCAGATGGGTCTTCTTCAGGAAGTAATTATGGGAATCACATTGATTTAGTAGCCCCTGGATTGCAAATAGCTGGAGCATCGTCTTCATCAGACTCTGGTTACAGTTTTTGGAGTGGTACTTCACAAGCAACACCACTTGTTGCTGGGGTAGCTTCATTATTATTATCTGTTAATTCAACTCTTACGATTGACGAATTGAAAAATTATCTAACCAATTCCGCAGATGATCAGGTTGGAAATCCTGCCGAGGATATTTCAGGTTGGGATAAATATTATGGTCATGGCAGACTAAATGCTACAAATGCAGTTAGTCAGGTATTAACAACCAATGAAATCGATAATTTTAAGATAACTATTCTGCCAAATCCTAGTAAAGATTTTTTTACAATTAATTATCCATTGGATGTTTCGACTCAAATTTTTGATTTTAGAGGAGTTTTAATTAAAAAAACAAAAGACAAAATAATTGATATTACAAATCTAGAATCTGGCATATATTTAGTCATGATTACAAACAGCTCAGGTCAAATAAATTATCAAAAACTCATAAAAAAGTGACATGATTAAAAATGTAAATTTTTATAGCTTCTGAAATTTTGGATTCCCAAACTTTTTAAAAAAAGTAAGAGAATGTTTCGAAAATAGCTCAATAGAGTGTACAACTATCCTCAAGAATAATTTTTTGTTCTTGGGGATATTTTTTTATTTCAATTTAAACAATGATTTAATGGAAAGTATGATTTAATATTTACATTAATTGATACATAATTGATATATAATTAAAAAATGGAATTTTACTTTTAGGAACTAAATTTTAACAAACTAATAAATTATGATATCAATCAACACAAATTTATTAAAATTAATACTTCTTAGTTGTCTATTTTTAAATTTCGTTCATGCACAACAAACAGTTAGTGGTGTAATTTCTGATGATAAAGGAAATCCACTTATGGGCGTTACGATTATTGAACAAGGGACCAATAATGGACAAGTATCTGATTTTGATGGAAATTATTCTATTCAAGTTTCAAATTCGGAATCGATACTTAGCTTTACTTATCTAGGATATGAAAAGCAAGAGGTTAGCATAGGGATTCAAACAGTGATAAATATAACTTTACAAGAAGACCAGCAAGAACTTTCAGAGGTTGTTGTAACTGCATTGGGCTTTGAAGAAAGTAAAGATCAGCTTGGATATGCCAGCTCAACTGTAGCTTCGGATGTAGTGGAAGGTGCTTCTGAAACCTCACTAATTAATGCGCTTTCTGGGAAAGCTTCAGGGTTAAGAGTTTCTCGAAATTCAGGCGACCCAGGTGCTGGAGCATACATTCAATTAAGAGGAGTATCGTCTATTGATCGAGATGCACAACCACTTATTGTTGTTGATGGAATTCCAATTTCAAATGCCTCTCGTGGATCTCAAGAGCGTTTTGCTGCACAGTCAAGATTAAATGATATAAACCCTAATGATATTGAAAGTGTCAATATACTCAAAGGCGCATCTGCGGCAGCACTTTGGGGAACCAAAGCCCTTGGAGGTGTCATTGTTATAAAAACAAAGAGTGGCAATTATAACCAAAAGCTTAAGGTTAATTTGAGATCAACTTATTCATTTGACGAAATTAATGCAGTATATCCACAACAAACTGTATTTGGACAGGGTGATAATGGTATTTATAGCTCAACAGCAAGGGATTCTTGGGGGGATAAAATTAGCGAAAGATCTGGAGGCCAAGATGAATTAAACACTTCAGGAAGTTACTATTTAGATCAAGACGGCTCCGTGTATTATCCTATTTTGAATAAAAACTCACAAACGCTTTTCAATGATTCAAATTTTGATAAAATTTTTGGAAATGGTTCTTTTTTTGAAAACAACATAAGTTTATCTGCAGGCAACGAAACCAGTAGTATTTATGCTAGCATTAGTGACTTTGATCAAGAGGGTATAATAAAAAATAACTCAGATTATCGCAGAACAACTGCTAGATTAAATGCACGTCATAGCTTGACTGAAAATTTAAGAATTAAAGCATCTGTAGCATATACCAAAAGTGTTTCAAACAGAATTGCTAGAGGAGCGACTTCATCCGGTCTTATGTTGGGTTTATTAAGAACGCCTGTTGATTTTGATATTTCGGGATACAGAGGCGACTATTATGCAAATGCTGATTCTGCTCCAATATCAAATAGACACAGATCATATCGTAGACCATTAGGTTCATCTGGAAATCCAGTTTATAATAATCCTCTATGGTCTATAAATGAGCAGGAAAATCTAGTAGATGTCGATCGATTTGTTACATCATTTGATCTAACTGCTAACCCTATAAATTGGTTAAGCCTCACGGCTAGGGTGGGTTATGATAGTTTTGCTGAATTACAACAACAGTTTTTTACCCCAGGTTCTGCTACAGGCGATTATAGATCAGGACTATTTGGCAAGCAACTTGCGCGCAACTCGATTTTCAATATGGATTACATCGCAAGAGCATCTGCATCAATTAATAAAAATATTTCAGGTTCTATTTTAGTAGGATATAACTTTAATCATCGTGAACTAATAACGGATGGAAGTCAAATTATCAATTTTATTCAGTTTACTGATGTAGCAAGTAACTTAAGAGATATTGATAATGCACTGCCTGAAAACAGAAGTGTACAAAGTACTTTTGGGGAGGAGAGAACAACAGGAATTTATAGTTCTTTGAAGCTCGATCTTTATAATCAAGTATTTGTTAATGCTACCTTGCGCGCAGAGACAGCTTCAACATTTGGAAATTCTTCAAATAATACATTCTATTTTCCATCTGTTTCCACCGCATGGCAGTTCACTAAGGGAAGAGATCTCGGAATAATATCTTTTGGTAAGCTAAGAGCTTCTTATGGTGAGGTTGGGGTACAGCCACAAAGATATAATACGTCTAATAATTACATCTCTCCAAATTTTAATGACCAAACAGGCGGAAGCTTAGCTGGCGAATTATACGGTAATGGCGCCTTTATTCCATCGTCAAGTAGAGGCAGTTCAGCATTAAAGCCGGAAAGAAAAAGTGAAACTGAAATAGGTATTGATCTGAGATTTTTAGAAAACCGACTATCATTTAGTTTTACTCATTATCAAAATAAAACAGTTGATATGCTTCTAGACTTTCCTATTGCAAACTCCAGAGGAGTAACTAGTCTATACACTAATGGGGCAGAAATGGAAAATGAAGGAATAGAGATCGATCTAAATTATACGTTTTTGAAATCTGATGATTGGACATGGGATATAGGAACTATTTATTCTGAGAATAAAAATATGGTAACAAAACTGGATTCTTCTTTAAACATCAATTTAGGGGGGCTTTCTTCTGCAAGTTCAAGAGCATTAGAGGGTTATCCACTAGGTGTTATTGTTGGAGGACGAACATTACGAGATGATTCAGGTATGATTATATATGATGATAATGGATTTCCAGAACAAGACCCGACAACCGGAGTAATTGCAGATCCAAACCCAGACTGGCAAGGATCTATCTTTTCAACTTTAAAATATAAAAACTTTAGTTTATCGACACTTTTTGAAACTTATCAAGGTGCAGATATACTTGCTGGCACAAAAGCAGTTATGCTCGACTTGGGTCTTTGGCAATCTACAGCTACAGAAACAACAACTAATCAAAATTTATTAGACTATAACGGCGATGTTATATTGGCTGGAACAACTTTCCGAGGGGATGTGTACAATTTTGGAGCTGGACCAGTAGCTCGAACAGAATCCTGGTACAATGGAGATGGCGGATTCTTTGGAGGTGGAAATGATGAGCTTTTTGTAGAAGATGGTTCTTGGACCAGACTACGCGAGGTTACTTTTTCATACCTTTTGGAATATCCATGGCTTAAAAATAAATTAGGTTTGACAAGTGTAGAGTTTTCCATGACTGGAAGGAATCTACTGCTTTGGACTAACTTTGAAGGTAACGATCCCGACACAAACCTTGAAGGGATAAGTGTTGCCAGAGGGATAGATTATTTCAATAATCCATCAACAAAATCATACGTATTTACTGTTGATATTAACTTTTAAAAAATCAATTATGAAGTTTAAACACATTTTTATTTTAATAACTTTTTTAACAATAGGTTGTGAAAAAGGTATTGATGAATTGAACGATAATCCGAATAGTCCTACTTCTGCAAATTATGACTTAATTCTTACAGGAGTTGAAATTGGCAATGCTGTTTTACAAACGGGTGAAATGGTTAGAAAAACAGGTATATTTTCCGGTCAATATACTGGCTTAGATAGGGCGCATTTGACCTACACCACATACAGCGTTGCTTCTAGTAGTTTTAACTCGCAATGGAACGAAGTCTATGTTGATGTAGTTTCTAACTCAAGAGTAGCTGAGAGTGTTGCAATTGAACAGGGTGTTGACGGAATAGGCATTGGAATCATCAAAGTAATAAGGGCAATGGCCTTGGGTACTGCAACCTCTATGTGGGGAGACATTCCCTTTGACGAAGCAGGTTATCCAGATATTGAAAACCCTTCTTTCGAGTCTCAAACAGTTGTTTACCAAAAGTTACAACAACTTCTTGATGAGGCTATATTAGATTTGTCTAAAGGTTCTGGAAGACCACCCAGTGGAGCTGATATCCATTTTGATGGATCTCCCTCAGAATGGATTGCAGTTGCAAATACATTAAAAGCAAGGTATTATCTACACACAAAAGATTACAATAGCGCAACTACGTATGCTTCCTTAGGCATTTCTTCTTCAAGTGGGAACCTTGCTGTTCCTCATGGAAGCTCTAACGACGATGCTAACTTGACATACCAATTTTTTGAAATTGGAGTTAGAGGCTCTGACTTAAAAGTATCAGACTTTCTTTTATCCATGATGGACTCAACTATATCAAATGTGTCACCAGCTAATTATAGAGGAAATACTAAAACAAATGAAACAGCTCGGTATGCTTTTATGTTTAGGTCATCTGGTGGTGAAATAATACCCAATACTGTTAATGGGATTTCTGCCACTGATCAAAGCGCAAATATGGTTAGTTACGCTGAGAATCAATTAATTTTGGCTGAAAGTGCAGTACGATTAGGTTTTTTGGAAAGTGGAGTTAATGCCCTCAATGCACACAGATCTAATTTACTTTCAACAATGAGTTCATTTGGCGCTGCTAAATACGATGCGTATCAGCTTTCAGATTTTGAAAATGGAGGAATTGAAAATACTGACGGTTTGTCAACTGCTAATTCATTATTGAGAGAGATTTTAGAGGAACGATATGTCAGTTTATTTAATACAACTGAAAATTTCAGCGACACAAGAAGAACAGATGGTGAAAGTTTGGTTAGAGTGCAAGTAATACCAAATAATGGGACCGACTTACCCCAACGTTTCCTATATCCTCAAACCGAAGTTGATCGAAATTCAAATGTACCAAATCCTATTCCAGGATTTTTTGAACCAACAACTATAAATCAATAAAATAAAACGTTTGTGAAAACTATTTGGAAGTATTGTTTAATTTTTATTGGGTTATTTCTACTTACTTTAAATAACCCAATTATAGGCCAGTATCCTGAAGTAAAAAAGGATACATTAAAAGCTCTTTTTGTAGGTAATAGCTTTACTTATTTCTACAACTTGCCACAAGTTCTAGAGGCGATGTCCAAGTCAAGTAAAAAGTTTTATATAAAAACAAGACACTCACTTGTAGGGGGATCAACCTTATCCCAACATTTAAATCAAGAAAAGGGAACAAAAACAATAGATATTTTGAACAAAGAATCATTTGATTATGTTATTTTAAACCACCACAGTTTGGCTACTATAGATGGAGCAAAATCATTTTTGGATATTAGTAAACAAATAGTTGAATTGGTAAAAGCAAAAAATGCTATACCAGTATTTATGCAAACTTGGGCATATAAGTCCAAACCACTAATGATAAATCCGATAGCTGATGCGTACCAAAACATGGGAAAACAACTAGATGTTGATATTGTGCCGTGTGGGTTATTATCCTCTCAAGTTCGCAAATTAAGACCAGAGATTAATTTATTTGATGACGATGATAAGCACCCGTCTAAGAATGCTACATATCTAAATGCATTGGCCTTTTTCAAATACTTCACAAATGAAAAAACAAAAAACATTCCCAAAAGGATAACTACAACTGACCAAAATGGTCAAAAATTATGGCTGTTGTTTCTTAGTCAACAAAATGCTGACTTCTTGCAACAGTTAGTAGACAATTATGATTTTAAAACTATTATAAATTAAATAAAATGAAAAAACAATTATCAGCTATTAAATACCCAGCTTTGCTAATTGGCTTTGGTTTATTTTCAATCGTCTCGTGTATTGATGACATAGAAAATGAAGGAGAACCTATTACAAATGATTTTCGTGTTCTGAAGACTCAATATGAAAATAGAACTGTCTCAGGTACAGTATCAAATTTTGATCCACTAGGACAACTAGATTTTGTATTTTCCCATGGCATAAATAAGGATGCTTTTGAAGCTGCATTAACAATAACACCTGTAGTAGCCCAACAATTGGTTTATGATGCTACTAATTCACTTGTTACAGTTGGTTTTGACAGTCCTCTAGATTACGAAACTGATTATGTTTTAAGTTTGACTCAAGGCGCTTACGGAGCAAATGGAGAAACTATGCAAGCAGATTACCAAATTATTTTTTCAACAAAAGCATTTGTTCCCCCTGTAATATCTCTATCTATTGACAAAAACATTTTGTATGAGGGAAATCAGGCTACTTTAACAGCAACCCTAAGTGAAAGTGTTTTGGTTGATGTGAGTTTTGATTTAATTACAAGTGGGACTTCTCAAAATGGGATTGATTATACAATTGATAATACAAGCTTCGTAATTCCAGCTGGTGAAAGTACTGCAACAGCAACTCTTACAATTCTTGTGGATGGTGATACGGAGTCAACAGAGCAGTTAACGTTAACTTTAGAAAATGCGGTCAACGGAACAATTCCATTAGATGGTGCTTTAAATATAGAAGTAAACGATGTACCTCCTGCACTTGAGTTAAAGGGGGTAATGGAGTTAGATGATTATATTTTAAGCAGTACAGGTCGAGTTAGAGCAGTTCATCTTAAAGTTTTGGAGGATATTACTGACCTTAGCATATATGGTATTGAGGTAGCAACAAATGGAGCTGATCCTTATCCGGCAAATCCTATTGATTATATTTTTCCAGAAGTAAGTGCAAGCCAAGGAGAAAATATTTTACTTGTTAGAGATGATGATTTTACAAATGCTGAGGCTTTCTTTGAAGGTTATTTTTCTGATTTTACTGTTTTTCAGACTACTAAAATGAGTCAAACTGGTGATGATGCAATTTTACTATATAAAAACCAAACTGCAATTGAGTCTTTTGGACAGCCTGGAACTGACGGAACAGGGTTGTATTGGGAGTACACAAACTCATGGGCTTATAAGCTTGGGAATGAATGGATTTACCCTGGGCCAAACTCAGTAGTATTTGCAGGTACAGGCACAGCTACCACAGTTGACGCAAAATATCCTTTTTGTAATCCACTAGAACTAAAAGGCGTCACAGCATTGTTATTTGATGTAACTGCATCAACTAGTACTAACAGAGGAAAATCTCATCACCTACGTATAAATCGTGATATTGAAGACTTGAGTAAATTTGGATTAGGTGTAGCTAGTAATGGTAGAGATACAGATAATGTAGAATTTACATTCCCGTCAATTTCAGTAAAAGAAGGGGAACAAATTTTGATTGCACGTATCCCTGATGCTATGGCTGAATATTATGGTACACAATGTTTTAATAAGTTTAACTATATTTATATAGACAGCTTTGCTTCACAAAATGGGGATGATGTTGTAGAGTTGTTTGGCAATGTTAACGGTGGCTTTGGCGATATTATTGAAAGATTGGGTGTTATTGGAGTTGATGGTACTGGTGAGTCTTGGGAATATACTGGCTCTTGGGCCCATAAAGGAGATAATGGAATATGGTCTTATGGAGGCGTTGGTTGTACTAATAATGATACAGTGACAACTTCTAATAGCACTTCATCATGTCCTTACCCATTATGTAATTAGATATTTATGGACTTTGATAGAAAAATAATTTTATTTTACTTTTTAGCATTAATATCCAGTTGTTCTAAAGACTCTGGCTCTGATGTTGAAGTTGAATCAATAAATCTTATTTCAGTTTACGACAATAGTGGGGCTATAATTAATGATGGGGATGAAAATATTTCAACAAACCTTGTTCTTAGATTAATCTTTTCAAAAGTTATTAGCATTAATTCTATCGAAAATACCTTTAATATTAACCCATCTGTTTCTGAAAACAATATTTCATTTGATTATAAGAGTAGTAATACTGTAGTTGAAATAACTTTGAATTTAGAATACAATACTAACTATAATATCAGTTTGCAGGGAAATATTGGAAATAATGGAGAGCAACTCTCACAACCCTTCAATTTAAATTTCAAAACCCAAGTGGATGACACAATATATTATAGACCTCCTTGCACATCAATAGCAGATTGTAAACGAAGTGTTATGATTTCCAAGGAGTCAGTTCAAGGAAATTTTGATTTTTATTCCAACTATGACATTTATGAAGATAAAGCAAAATGGGAAAATCTTAAAAAAGCAGTCATTGTAATTCATGGAGGTTCTTTTAACGCCGATGATTATTTTGGTCACTTAACGTCAACATTTCTAGATTTGGGTTTATCAAATTCAACTGTTTTAATATCTCCACATTTTAAAAGTGAGGCAGAAAACTCTGATGATTTATATTGGAGGCCATATATATATAGAGATGGTAAGCTCTCAGGAAGCCAGTTGAAAATAAGTTCTTTTGAGGTTCTAGATATTATAATTGACAGACTATCTAATAAAGAATTCTTTCCTGTTTTAGATGAAATCATTGTAACTGGCACTTCAAGTGGTGGCAGGATGACGCATACATATGCTGCTGCTAATAGATCTGAATCCAAATACAGCTCAATTAATTTTGAATACATCGTAAGTAATAGTCAATATTTCTATTATCCAAATTCAGAGCGAATTAACGAACAAACTAATACTTTATATAGTCCTAGCGGATGTAGTGGAATGAATAATTGGCCATTTGGATATCAAAATGTTCCAGAATACATAAATGTTTTGGATAAAGAATCTTTTGACAACATATTTATAAATAGAAGTGTAACATATTTAAATGGTAACGGAAACTACGAAAATGGAGATATTAATACTGATAACTGTGAGTATGTTTTACTCGGGTCTACAAGATTTAAAAGAGGTGAAAATATGTTTAGATATATGAATTTAAAATATAATGACAATCATAATCATAAAAGAGTTATTGTTGATGGTGTTTCGCATAATGGTAGACGGATGTATCAATCAAGTGAATTTAAATCCCTACTTACTCAACTTTTTAATGATTAAATTTAAAATTGTAAATCATAAAAATTGAATTCCAAAAAAATCGGTCTTTTTTTAGGTCCAATACTATTCGTAGTAACTCGTTATTTTTTCTCTTTTGATGGCATGACAGATGAGGCTAATGCAATATTAGCTTCGACTCTTTGGGTAGCAACATGGTGGATTACAGAAGCCATACCAATAGCAGCTACTTCATTATTGCCAATTATACTTTTCCCTTTATCAGGGGCATTATCAATTGAAGCAACGTCATCATCTTACGGTCATAAGTACATCTTCTTATATCTAGGTGGATTTATTTTAGCTCTAGCAATAGAAAAATGGAACCTTCACAAAAGAATAGCACTTAATATTATAAGTAAAATTGGGACAGACGTACGTAAAATTATATTAGGGTTTATGGTTGCAACTGCTTTTTTGTCAATGTGGATATCTAATACGGCAACTGCAGTAATGATGTTACCTATTGGCATAGCAATAATAAAACAAATGAAAGATCTCAAGACAACAGATGAAGATGAAAATCAGATTTTTGGAAAAGCACTACTTCTTTCAATTGCATTTAGTGCTTCAATTGGTGGATTAGCAACTCTTATTGGGACACCTCCAAACTTGGTTTTTACTGGAATTGTATATGAGTTATACCAAATTGAAATAAGCTTTTTAGATTGGATTATACTTGGGCTACCAATTTCAATTGTTCTTTTAACAATTTCATGGATTTATATTACTCGCTTTGCATTTAAATTCAAACAAACAAATTTTAGTGATGGTCAAACAGAAATAAAAAGACAATTAAAAGCACTTGGGGCAATAAGCTATGAAGAAAGACTTGTTAGAAATGTTTTTGTATTAACTGCTATTGCTTGGATAATCAGAAAACACGTATTAAATATTTTTATACCAAGCCTTGATGACTCGATGATAGCATTGACTGCAGGAATCAGTTTGTTTTTACTTCAAAGTAGAATAAATACTGGGCAAAAAAAGCTTATGTACTGGGAAGATGCAGTGAAACTACCTTGGGGTATTTTACTACTTTTTGGAGGTGGTTTAGCCATAGCAGCAGGATTTCAGTCTAGTGGGCTAGCAAATTGGATTGCAGAAAAAATGATACAACTTGATGGTTTTTCAATTATTCTTATACTAGCAGTTGTAGTGGCATCAGTAAATTTTTTAACTGAAATTACTTCCAACCTTGCTACAACAGCTATGTTGCTTCCTGTTCTTGCTCCTGCAGCAGTGATCCTTGATGTTCATCCTTATATGTTAATGGTTGGAGCAACTTTAGCTGCGTCATGTGCATTTATGTTACCAGTAGCAACGCCACCAAATGCAGTTGTTTTTGGCGCTAAAATTTTGAAGATATCGGATATGGTAAGAGTTGGAATTCTAATGAATATCATTTCAATTATATTTATAACAACAGTAGTTTATTTTCTTTTGCCTTTACTTTGGGATTTTGATCCCTTTAGCTACCCGATTTAATTTTAGAATTTAAAAAATTCAGATGCCAAAAAAGTATATAATTAATGTTATCCCTGGGGATGGCATTGGAAAAGAAGTAATTCCAATTGCATTAAAAGTTTTAAAAAAACTTTCAAGAAAATTTAACTTTATTTTGGAGTTTAAATCATTTGACTACTCATGTGACTACTATATCAAGAATGGATCAATGATGGATAAAGATGGACTCAAAAAGTTAGAAGACTGTCATGCTATTTTATTAGGGTCAGTTGGGATGCCAAGCGTAGCTGATCATATTTCCCTTTGGGGTTTATTAATACCTATAAGAAGAGCATTTGATCAGTATGTAAATTTAAGGCCTGTAAAGAGCCTTAAAGGAATTGATGGAGTATTGAGAGATAAAAAAAGTATTGATTATTTAATTGTTCGTGAAAATACGGAGGGTGAGTATTCAGATATTGGAGGTATTAAAAATCAAAACCGGCCTGACGAATTCGTTTTTCAACAGAGTGTTTTTTCGAAAAAGGGTACGGAACGAATAGTTAATTATGCTTATGAATTAGCAATTAAAAGAAAAAAAAAGTTAACAAGTGCAACAAAATCTAATGGTATTATTCACTCCATGACGTATTGGGACAGTATTGTTGAAATCCTTTCCAAAAAAAACCCAAATGTTAAAACATCAAAATATCATATTGATATATTATGTGCTCAAATTGTAAAAAATCCTGACTGGTTTGATGTAATAGTAGCCTCTAATTTATTCGGAGATATTCTTTCAGACTTAGGCCCTGTTTGCACGGGTGGAATGGGAATTGCTCCAAGTGCTAATTTAAATCCTGATGGTAAATTCCCCAGTATGTTTGAACCAGTTCATGGAAGTGCCCCAGATATTTACGGTAAGAATATTGCAAATCCCATAGCAACTATTTGGTGTTGTGTCATGATGTTAGACCATTTAGGTCAAACAGTCGCAGCAAATATTTTATTTAATTGTATTGAAAAAGCGACTTTAAAAAAAAGATTTACACCTGATTTGGGTGGAGATATGACAGCGAGTCAATTTGGGGATTATATCTGTTTATTGATTGAGGAATGCTAAATAAAATAGGTGAAGTATTATTTTCTATAATTAAATTTAAGTTAGTTCAATAATTTGTAAATTTATATTTAAATAAATTTTAACAATGAAGCAGATAACAGTAATATTTATATCCCTAATTGTATTGGGATGTACAAACAGCGGAGTAGTCGTGAACTTCGATGATGATAAATCAGATGCCATTAGACAACATTTTCAGCATTATCTTAATAACGATATGGAAGGATTAAAATCCCTTTGGTCACCTGAACTACAGGTTTTCTTAAACAGTAGTGAGGCCATATCATTGGATGATTTAGTTGGGCTTTTAGGTGCACAACACGAAACTTTTTCTATTGAGATGCAATGGGGCAGTAAACAAGACATTGGATATTGGGTTGAAACTACCAGTTATCCAGGGGGTGATGCATATGATCCAGTCACTGTTACCCAAACATGGTTTAATTGGATAGCAACAAGTAAACTTACTGGCGAAATTATCACACTGCCTGCACATATTAGTTTTATGTGGGGCGATGATGGAAAAATCGCAGCAGAATATCATATGTATGATACCACCCAAATGGTTGCTGCTATTGAAACAGCTCAAGCTGCAGCAATGACAGAGTAACAGTAGGTTTTAGAGAATACTGTCAATTATAAATAAATACATCATAGATTTTAAAAACCCTCCTTATAGGAGGGTTTTTTGCATCCAATTATTTATAAGATAGAACTTTCCGGATCCAAATTTAAACATAAAAAAACCCTCCTATAAGGAGGGTTTTTAAAATCTATCAAGTTATTTACTAAAAAGAGTAAATAGCTGCCAATACAAATGAAGATAGACTGTCAGTTGCACCGTCAGCGTCCATGTAATATGTATCAGATGCAGTATCAACTCTAAATTCA
>PAAD01000038.1 GCA_002698745.1 Flavobacteriaceae bacterium | reverse complement strand
CTTTTTGAACTAAAGAAGACGGAATTTCCATGATTCAAAAATACACTATTTAAACAATAGTCACATACGTTATATTTGACAAAAAAATAGATGTCCGTTCAAACGCTGATATTTTGTCTTTTAACATATTTTGCTATTCTATATGGCATCTCATATTTGGCGGGCAACAGCTATAACAACACTACATTTTTTACTGCTGACAAAAAGGCACCTTGGTATCTGGTTGCGTTTGGAATGATCGGAGCAACAATTTCAGGTGTCACCTTTATATCTGTTCCTGGATGGGTGGAAACTACTCAACTGGCATATGTACAAATGGTATTGGGCTATGCGCTGGGTTATTTATGCATCGGTACTGTTTTATTACCGCTTTATTACAAATGGAATGTGGTCAGCATTTACAGCTATTTACAATTTCGATTTGGTAAAAAAAGCTATAAAACAGGAGCTTCTTTTTTTATTTTATCCAGGTTAATTGGCACCAGCTTTAGACTTTTTTTATTATTAAAAGTTTTACATTGGCTTGCTTTAGACGAACTTAATGTTCCATTCTGGGCAAGTGCCGCAACAGCCCTAGTCGCCATATGGGTATATACCAAAAAATCCGGGATCAAAACCATCATTTATACGGACACAGTCCAAACTCTTTGTATGTTAATTACCATGGGAATTACTGCCTATGTTTTATTTTTTGAGCTGCAGTTAGACACCCAATCATTATTGGTGTGGTGGCAGTCACAACCCAACACTCAAATATTTTTTTGGGAAGACTGGAGCGGCGGTCAACATTTTGTTAAGCAATTTTTTGCCGGTGCGCTCATTGCGTTTTCTATGACAGGACTTGATCAAGAAATGATGCAAAAGAATTTAAGTTGTCACTCGCTAAAAGATGCACAAAAAAATATGTTTTGGTTTACCATCATAATGGTAGTAGTTACGTTATTGTTTTTAATCCTAGGCGTGTTGTTAAGTGCCTATGCGCAATCCAAAGGAATTGCAGCAGCTGGAGATAATCTTTTCCCCACGATAGCTACGCAGTCAGACCTTGGAGCAGTGGTTGCCTATGCGTTTGTTTTTGGGCTTATTGCAGCAGCATTTAGCAGTGCCGACAGTTCCATGACATCACTTACGACAAGTGCAAGTATTGATTTATTGAAGATTCAATCGGGGGAAAAAGGAATTAAACAGCGAAAAAGAATTCACTTTACAATTACCATTGTACTATGGCTGTGCATTGTACTTTTCTATTACATCGTTCGAAACGAAAGTGTGATTGCCCAATTACTGCTTTTTGCTGGCTATACGTATGGTCCATTGTTGGGATTATTCCTTTTGGGTATCTGTTCAAAGTTACAAATAAGGGATGCATTAGCCCCGTACATATGCATTGCCGCACCCATAATAACCTATTGCGTTGCGTTAATTTTCAAAGCTTTATTTGGCTTTGAGTTTGGCTTTTTTGTATTGGCCTTAAACGGAGCTATTTCAGCTCTTTTGTTATGGATTTCGGGATTTGGACTACCAGTGTATCAACGCACTTCCCCAAGTAAATCCACTTCCAAAAGCGGCAAGTAAGACCGTATCATCTTGCTTTATTTTACTCTCAGCCCACGCTTCAGACATAGCGATTGGGATAGATGCGGCGGTAGTATTGCCATAACGCATGATATTGTTATAGACTTGATCGTCACGCAAACCAAACTTCTTTTGTACAAATTGTGCAATGCGCAAATTTGCTTGATGCGGAATAAATAAATCTATGTCTCCTTTGTCTTTACCGTTTTTCTGTAACGCTTCTTGAATTACTTGACTAAATCGTACTACTGCATTTTTAAATACCAATTGTCCATTCATATATGGGTGATAGCGCATATCATCTTCATCATAATTAGCTACAATTTCAGGTATCCATCGCTTGGTACTAGGCCCGATAATGGCCAATTCCCGTGCATATTTCCCCTCGGAATACAAATGCGTTGATTGAATACCTTTGGTTGTATCTTCCTCACGTGTCAGTACGGCAGCTCCAGCACCATCACCGAAAATGACAGAAACAGTACGACCTCGGGTGGTAAAATCCATACCGCCAGAGTGATATTCAGACCCAACGAGCAATATATTTTTATACATACCCGTTTTGATAAACTGATCGGCAACTGAAAGACCATAAATAAAACCTGAGCATTGGTTTCTAATGTCAAGTGCAGGACAAGTCCCCATACCCATTAGGTCTTGTAATAGCACGCCAGAACCAGGAAAATATAAATCAGGACTAAGGGTGGCAAAAATTATGAGGTCAATATCATTTTTAGAAACGTCTGCTCTTTTAAGTGCCATCTCAGCGGCCTTAACGCCCATAGAGGCAGTACCCTCATTAGAATCTTTATTAATCATGCGACGTTCTTTTATTCCAGTTCGTTCGGTAATCCACGCATCGTCAGTATCCATAAGATTGGATAAATCGTCATTGGTGACTATTTTTTCTGGTAAATAATGTCCGAGGCCTACTATACGCGATTGATACATTTTTGATTAAATTTAGGGCAATTAACGAAATAATAGTGTTATAAAAAAAAGAGGGTGCAACAACCACGATGCACCCCCAAAGAACTTAACCAAAATAAACAAACCAATAAAAAGGTGAGTGTGTAATCAAAAGAATTTCATAGCATTTTCTCCGTGACAACAAAAGTTGATAATTACAAAACAAAGATAAAAACGTTTAACAAATAAACAAATTAATTAAACAAAAAAATATTATGCCATACTGTCACTCTTTTCATTTTGGTACTTTTTTTGGTAAATAGAATTAAAAATAAAATTATGTCATCAGGTAAAATTAATGTTGCAGTAGAAAATATTTTTCCATTAATAAAGAAATTCCTATACAGCGATCATGAAATCTTCTTGCGAGAACTGATATCAAATGCTACAGACGCTACTCTAAAACTTAAGCATTTAACCAATATTGGGGAAGCTAAAGTTGAATATGGAAACCCGAAAATAGAGATTAAAGTAGACAAAAAAAATAAAACATTACATGTCATTGACCAAGGGCTTGGTATGACATCTGATGAAGTAAATAAGTATATAAACGAAGTTGCTTTTTCAGGAGCTGAAGAATTTATTAACCAATATAAGGACAGTGCTAAAGACAGTGGTATTATAGGTCATTTTGGCCTTGGTTTTTATTCTGCCTTTATGGTAGCAGAAAAAGTTGAAATTATCACAAAATCACACACAGAAGCCCCAGCATGCTATTGGAGTTGTGATGGTTCACCAGAATATTCCTTAGTGAAACATGACAAAACAACACATGGTACTGAAATCATTTTACATATTGATAAGGATTCCGATGAATTTTTGGAAGAAACACGCATTAAAAGTTTATTAACCAAATACAATAAGTTTATGCCCATTCCAATTAAGTTTGGAACCAAAGAAGAAACGCAAGAGGAAGGAGAAGGAGAGGACAAAAAAGAAATTAAAAAAACTGTTGATAATATTATAAATAACCCAAATCCAGCTTGGACTAAAAAACCAAGCAATTTAAAAGACGAAGAATATAAGTCTTTCTACAGAGAGTTATATCCAATGCAATTTGAAGAGCCTCTTTTTCATATTCATTTAAATGTAGATTACCCTTTTAACTTGACAGGGATACTTTATTTTCCAAAATTAAATAATGACATCAACATACAAAAAGATCGTATTCAATTATATCAAAACCAGGTTTTTGTTACTGATAATGTTGAAGGGATAGTTCCGGAATTCTTAACAATGTTAAGGGGAATAATTGATTCACCAGATATTCCACTTAACGTTTCTAGAAGTTACTTACAATCAGACGGCGCTGTGAAAAAAATTAGTAATTATATTACCAAAAAAGTAGCAGATAAACTACAATCCATTTTTAAGAAAGATAGAAAAAATCTGGAGCAAAAATGGAATGATATTAAAGTTGTTATTGAATATGGTATGCTATCAGAGGATAAGTTTTTTGATAAAGCGAAAAAATTCAATCTTTTTCCAACTACAACGGGCAGCTATTTAACAATTGACGAATTAAAATTGCAAACAAAAGATGCACAAACAGATAAGGATGGAAAGCTAATTCAGCTTTATGCTGCGAATGTTGATGAGCAACACCCATATATTGAAGCAGCTAAGGTAAAAGGATATACGGTGTTATTACTTGATTCCCCAATAGTAGGTCATCTATTGCAAAAATTAGAGCAAGAGGATGATAAAATTGGTTTTGTTCGTGTCGACAGCGATCATATTGATAAACTTATTGCAAAAGATGAACCACAAATATGCAAACTTTCTGATGAGCAAAAGGAGGCACTTAAACCTATGATTGAAAACGTGGTTCCTAAAGAGCAATACACGGTTCAACTAGAAGTTATGAATAGTGAAGCAGCACCTTTTATGATTACGCAACCTGAGTTTATGCGTCGTATGAAAGAGATGCAGCAAACGGGTGGTGGCGGAATGTTTTCTGGTGGATTTCCCGATATGTATCAATTGGTGGTCAATGTTAATCACCCTCTGGTAAGTCAGATTTTAGAAACCAAGACCAAAAAGAAAAAAGAACGACTGATTAAGCAGTCACTAGATTTGGCACGTTTGTCTCAATCTTTACTTAAAGGTGAGGAACTTACGGCTTTCATTCAAAGGAGCTATGAAATGATAAAGTAAATCCGTTTTTATTAACAATTAAAATCCCTTACTTTTATAAAATAAGGGATTTTTTTATTTTGACTAAAACAACTTTCCATGTCCTTTTTTTCGAAATCAATTATTTCATTTTTTCGTGACCTACACATCAGTTATCTTAAAGATTGGTCTTGGTTTGATTCGCTTTATTTTTCAGTAATTACCCTCTCCACTATTAATACTGGCGATTTTTCGCCAAAAACAAATTTTAAGAAGATTTTTACCATCGATTATATTATAGTTGGCACTTCATTAATTTTAAGTTTTGAAAATCCATTGTTTTTTAGTTACAAAAAGCAGTACTTAAGATATAAACTTCAAACGTAAAAAAATGCTTGATTTATTTGATTCTTTTATCCCACAACTTCCAGATGCAAAAATAAAATATTATCCCGATTTTATTAGAGCAAAAGAAGCTGATAAGCTTTTTAAATTATTGATTAATCAAACACCTTGGCGCAATGATCCGATAACGTTATTTGGAAAAACTTACCCACAACCCCGTATGACATCATTGCATGGTCATACCACTGACGCCTATGGCTATTCTGGCATTGTAATGCAACCCAACCCCATGAGCAAACCCTTATTGTATATTGAGAAAAAACTCAAAGAATTTACAAATGAAAAATTCACCACAGTATTGTTAAATCTATATCGTGATGGCAATGATAGTAATGGCTGGCATGCAGATAATGAAAAAGAATTGGGCAAAAACCCAGTAATTGCTTCAATTAGTCTTGGGGCTTCAAGGTTTTTTCACCTAAAGCACAATACAAAAACATATCAAAAACTAAAAATAGAGCTCTCGCATGGGAGTTTGTTGCTAATGGAGGGTACCACACAACATTTCTGGAAACATCAAGTTGCAAAAACAGCAAAGATAGTAGCGCCACGTATTAATTTAACCTTTAGAAAGGTGCTTAAAGCGCATTAAGTTTGGTGATAAGTTCATTACCTTTTGCTTCCAAATCATTGATAATTGCGCGGTAGTGCATATATTTATTTTCAACACCCTTTTCATATATACGGCTGCTAAAGGCGTCAAAAGCATTAATGGCTTCATCAATTATTGCAGCTGTTTTTGACTTATCCATTTCAGGATTGACTTTTTCCATATCCACTGCCATTTCAATAATTTCTCCTAGCACATAGTTTATGTTTTTTTTAAGGTCGCGGATGTTTGCCATAATGTTAGTTTTAGTTGGGTCCCGAAAATTGCACAAAATTTCTTGGTGTTTCATATAGGGTTATAGACAAATCATGTTTGACTGTAATGTGAGGTCTCAATTTGTCCCAAATCACTACCGCCATATTTTCGGCGGTAGGTATGAGTGTTGCAAACTCAAGGACTTGTTCGTTTAGATTTTTATGGTCAAAGGCATCTTCAATATGTACTTTGATTAAATCTTTTAAAACTTTCATATCCATGACATACCCTGTTTCTGGGTCAATTTCTCCTGTCACAGAAACAACAAGCTCATAATTATGTCCGTGATAATAAGGATTGCTACACTTATCGAAAATCTCTTCGTTTTTGGCATCACTCCAGTCTTTCCTATATAGACGATGGGCGGCATTAAAATGTGCTTTACGGCTTACAGTTACTTTATTCATTTTAATTTAATTTGTTCAAAGAACTGATCAAAGATAATAATAAACCAGACGGTATAATTTTCGGGGTGTTTTTGAATATTGTCCCGTACATCGTCGACATACATCCATTTCCAATTGGCAACCTCTTCTGGATTAATTTCTGGTGTCCCGTTGAAGTGTCCAATCATAATATGATCAAGCTCGTGCTCGGTTAGACCATTGTTTAAGGGAGCCTTGTAAATAAAAGAGGTTAACTCATGAAGTTCAGCAACAAAGCCCATTTCTTCTTGAAGTCGCCGCTTACCTGCCACAATATTGCTTTCGCCATTGCGCTGATGGCTACAACAAGTGTTGGTCCACAAGCCAGGTGAGTGGTATTTGTGAAGCGCACGTTGCTGTAGCATTAATTCACCTTCATCGTTTATTATAAAAACTGAAAAAGCACGATGTAGCACACCTTTTTCGTGGGCCTCCATCTTAGGCATCAGACCCAGAGGCTGATCATTGGTATTCACTAAAACAACCTGTTCTTCCATATAAATATTAAAAGTACAAAAAGATATAAGATAGACTGTAACAACAGTTCTTAAATGTTCTTATTACTTTAGCTTCAAATCAAATGCGCTACACAATCAACATGACTAGAAAAAATGCTATCCATACATGGCTCTTCATAAACATGATTGGAGCAATTCTTATTGGATGTGAGCAACCCACAAACCAACCGAAAAAATCAGGCACTGCACTGATTGTATTAGGAACAATTCAGGACGCAGGATCGCCGCATATTGGTTGTCGAAAATCTTGTTGTAAAGCACTATTTGACAAAGCAGACAGCAGCAGACTAGTAACAGCTCTTGGATTATTTGATGCTAATACAAATAAAAAATACCTGTTTGAGGCAAGTCCAAACATGCCCCAGCAACTAAAGAAATTAAAGGCATTTGCAATGCCAAGTGACAAGGAATTACCTGATGGGATTTTCTTGACCCATGCCCATATTGGACACTACGCAGGACTAATGTATTTGGGTAAAGAAGCAATAAACAGTAAAAATGTACCTGTTTATGCAATGCCAAAAATGCAGCATTTTCTATCCAATAATGGACCTTGGAATCAATTGGTAACCACTAAAAATATTGCATTGATACCTCTTGAACACAAGCAAACTGTTTTGCTATCAAAAGACTTAGAGATTACACCAATTGTGGTACCCCACCGGGATGAATACTCGGAAACTGTAGGCTTTCGAATCCAAGGACCAAATAGAAGCGTACTATTTATTCCAGATATAGACAAATGGGAAAATTGGGAAATTGACATCATTGATACCTTAAAAAATGTGGATTATGCATTTTTGGATGCTACTTTTTACAGTGGAAAAGAAGTGAATTTTAGGGATATTTCCGAAATACCACATCCATTTATTATCGAAACCATGGCACTTTTCAAACATCTACCAAAGCGCGAAAAGGAAAAGATATTCTTCATTCACCTCAACCACACAAATCCTGCCCTAGATCCCAATAGTGAAGCGAGCAGAACCATAGAAAAAAATGGATTTAAAATAGCGCACATCAATAAAGTTTTCGACTTGTAATTTTCCTGTTTACTAACTTTTTTTAGGGAAGCATCATAAACAATAATATGTTGCTCAACATAAATATTAAAAGTAAAAAATGTCGAGTTTAAGTGATAGTTTATTAAATGAGCGTATTTTTACTACATGAGTTTTTTGCAAGAAATCGCACGCAGACGCACCTTTGGAATCATTTCTCACCCAGATGCAGGTAAAACCACGCTTACTGAAAAGTTACTGCTGTTTGGTGGGGCCATTCAAAAAGCAGGTGCCGTCAAGTCAAACAAGATAAAAAAAGCTGCTACCAGTGACTTTATGGAAATTGAGCGCCAACGGGGTATTTCGGTTGCTACCTCCGTTTTGGCATTTATATATAAAAACAAAAAAATCAATATACTCGATACACCCGGCCACAAAGACTTTGCCGAGGACACCTACCGAACCCTCACCGCTGTGGATAGTGTTATAGTGGTAATCGATGTTGCTAAAGGAGTTGAAGCACAAACCCAAAAGCTAGTAGAAGTATGTCGGATGCGAAATATTCCAATTATAGTATTTATTAACAAATTAGACAGAGAAGGAAAAGATACTTTTGATCTACTGGATGATTTAGAGAAAAAACTAGGACTTATAACTGTACCGCTTAGTTTCCCTATAGGGATGGGTTATAATTTTCAAGGTATATACAACCTATGGAATGAAAACATTCGTCTATTTGAAAGCGAGCAAAAAACCACCATCAGTCAGCAGATCAATATTATAGAAAATATTGATGACCCAGCACTGGAAACGGCTATTGGCTCAAGTGCCAAAGAAATCCTAGCGGAAGAATTGGAATTGATCCGGGAGGTATACCCCAGCTTTAATCGTGCGGCATACTTAAACGGAGAACAACACCCAGTTTTTTTTGGATCAGCATTAAACAACTTTGGCGTGCAAGAGTTACTAGACTGCTTTGTTGATATCGCTCCTCCTCCGCTAGCAAAAGACAGTGAGGAACGTAATATAGCTCCCGACGAAAAAGATTTTTCAGGTTTTGTATTCAAGATTCACGCCAATATGGACCCAAAACACCGCGACCGCTTGGCCTTTGTCAAAATTGTTTCTGGAACCTTTGCCCGGAACGTTCCCTATTTGCATGTACGTCATAACAAAAAATTCAAATTTAGCAGTCCAAATGCATTTTTTGCCGACAAAAAAGAAATCGTGAACATATCTTATCCAGGGGATATAGTGGGACTGCATGACACAGGTAATTTTAAAATTGGAGATACACTTACATCGGGTGAAAAGATTCAATTTAAAGGGATTCCAAGTTTTTCTCCTGAGCACTTTAAGTATATCAATAATGCAGATCCCATGAAAGCCAAACAACTAAACAAAGGAATCGACCAGCTTATGGACGAGGGTGTTGCTCAATTATTTACTCTTGAACTCAATGGCCGTAAAGTTGTGGGTACTGTGGGTGCACTTCAATTCGATGTAATCCAATACCGACTTGAGCACGAATACGGTGCAAGCTGTACATATGAAAATCTCAACGTACATAAAGCTTGTTGGGTGGAAGTAAAAAAAGATGGTGAAATTGATTTCGCTGAATTTAAACAAACCAAATCCAAGTTTTTGGCCAAGGATAAACAAAGACAGCTGGTTTATTTAGCTGACTCAGCTTTTTCATTAGAGATTACACAAAGTAAATACCCTGGAGTAATATTTCACGCAACCTCAGAGTTTTAAAATATTACAATAATAAAACCCCTCCAGTTGGAGGGTTTTATTTGTTTAAGCTTCCCCAGTTGGGCCAAAATTAAGCGGTATGGGCGGTTGCTCATAATCTTTAATTTCTCCATTTGATCCTTCAAAGCGTTGGACGTTTTCGCCTAATGCTTTTAAAAAGCGTTTGGCATGCTGCGGAGTCAAAATAATACGCGAACGTACTTTAGCTTTTGGTGCACCAGGCATAATATTGATGAAATCTACAACAAACTCAGAAACAGAATGGTTAATAATCGCTAAGTTTGAATACGTCCCTTGGGCCATTTCTGGATCAAGTTCAATATTGATACTACCGTCTTTTTTTTTCTTATCGCTCATTAGACATCAGCACTTAAAGATTTTTCAGCTTTTAAAGCTTCATACTCATCGGTAAAGCCTACTATAATATCATTGTAAGCACGGTTACCTGTACCAGCTGGAATTTTATGTCCTACAATTACATTTTCTTTCAAACCTTCCAAGGTATCTACCTTACCAGCTACTGCAGCTTCGTTCAATACTTTGGTTGTTTCTTGGAATGATGCAGCTGAAATAAAAGACTTGGTCTGTAGGGACGCTCTTGTAATACCCTGAAGAATTGGAGTGGCTGTAGCATTTACAGCATCCCGTGCTTCCACTAGATTTTTATCTTCACGTTTGAGTAATGAATTCTCGTCACGTAGTTGACGTGCTGTGATTATTTGACCAGCTTTAAGGTTTTCAGAATCACCTACTGCTAGCACTACTTTCTGACCAAATAAAGCATCATTTTCAGCGATAAAGTCTGATTTGTGTACCAACTGATTTTCTAGAAAGGTTGTGTCACCAGAATCCTCAACACGTACCTTGCGCATCATCTGTCGAACAACTACTTCAAAGTGCTTGTCATTAATTTTCACACCTTGTAAACGATATACTTCTTGTACTTCGTTTACCAAATATTGTTGTACAGCAGCTGGACCTTTTATAGATAAGATATCGTTTGGTGTAATGGCACCGTCTGATAATGGCATACCTGCTTTTACAAAATCGTTCTCCTGAACCAAAATCTGGTTAGAAAGCTTCACAAGGTATTTCTTGATATGACCCATTCGAGATTCTACAATGATTTCTCGGTTACCACGTTTGATTTTGCCAAAAGTAACTACCCCATCAATTTCAGAAACTACTGCCGGATTGGATGGGTTACGTGCTTCGAAAAGCTCTGTAACTCTAGGAAGACCACCAGTAATATCTCCAGACTTTGCAGACTTACGTGGTATTTTTACTAGAATTTTACCTTTTTCAATCCTCTCGCCATTATCAACCATTATATGAGCACCTACTGGAAGGTTGTAAGACTGTAGCGTCTTGTCTTTATTGTCTTTGATCAATAAAGTTGGAATGACTTTTTTGTTTCTTGATTCAGATATCACCTTCTCTTGAAAGCCAGTTTGTTCGTCAATCTCAACTTGGAATGTAACACCTTGCTCAATGTTTTCGTATCCGATAACACCAGCAAACTCAGAGATTATAACCCCGTTGTATGGATCCCATTGGCAGATTACATCGTCGGTCTTGATTTTTTGTCCTTCTTTGACGAAAATAAATGAACCATAAGGAATGATGTTAGTACTCAACACAATTCCTGTATTCTTATCTACCAATTTGATTTCAGAAGTACGTGAAATAACAATCTTAACAGTGTTGCCATCATTGTCTTTACCATCAACGGTTTTGAGCTCCTCAATTTCAGCAATCCCATCAAAACGAGCTATCAATTTGTTTTCCTCAGAAATATTTCCTGCAATACCTCCAACATGAAATGTACGAAGTGTAAGTTGTGTGCCAGGCTCCCCAATAGATTGAGCAGCAATAACGCCAACAGACTCTCCTAACTGTACCATTTTTCCAGTAGCTAGGTTACGTCCATAACATTTAGCACAAATACCTTTCTTAGCCTCACATGTTAACGGCGAACGCACTTCAACTTGTTCTAAAGGCGAATCTTCAATTGCTTTAGCATGCTCGTCTTCAATTCGCTCACCTGCACCAACCAAAACTTCCGCAGTTAATGGATGAATTACATCATTTAGAGAAACACGTCCAACAATACGATCAGCGAGAGATTCAACAATTTCCTCGTTTTTCTTCAGTGCTGATACAGATAGTCCACGAAGTGTGCCACAGTCTACAGAGTTTACGATGACGTCTTGAGCAACATCGTGTAAACGACGGGTTAGGTATCCAGCATCAGCTGTTTTCAAAGCTGTATCTGCTAGTCCCTTACGAGCACCGTGTGTTGATATAAAGTATTCCAAAATCGACAAACCTTCTTTAAAGTTTGAAAGAATCGGATTTTCAATAATCTCACCCCCGCCAGCATTTGATTTTTTTGGCTTAGCCATCAAACCACGCATTCCCGTCAACTGACGAATTTGTTCCTTGGAACCACGAGCACCAGAATCCAACATCATGTATACAGAATTGAACCCCTGTTGATCTTGGCTAATTCTCTTCATAGCGAGTTCAGTAAGCATAGCATTTGTAGAAGTCCAAATGTCAATTACCTGGTTGTAACGTTCATTATTTGTAATAAGCCCCATGTTGTAGTTAGCAATAATGCTGTCAACCTGGTCATTGGCTTTATCAATAAGTCCTGTCTTTTCCTTTGGAATGATAATATCTCCAAGACTAAATGACAATCCTCCTTTGAATGCAAAAGAGAAGCCCATGTCTTTAATCTTATCTAAGAAATCAGCTGTTTCTGGAACGCTAGTAACTTTCAAAATATCACCAATAATACCTCGAAGTGATTTTTTGGTCAATACTTGATTTATAAAACCTGCTTTTTCAGGAACATGTTGGTTAAATAAAATACGCCCAACGGTTGTATTTATAATTTGATATACTAGCTCGCCTTCAGCGTTAAAATCTTTGGCGCGGATTTTAACCATTGCATTAAGGTCTACTTTACGTTCATTAAAAGCAATATTTACTTCGTCTGGACTGTAAAATGTCAAACCTTCGCCTAGAACTTTGTTATCTTTAGTTGATTTTCTTTCTTTGGTCATATAGTACAACCCAAGTACCATGTCCTGTGACGGAACCGTAATAGGAGATCCATTTGCGGGGTTAAGGATATTATGAGACGCCAACATAAGTAATTGGGCTTCCAAAATAGCTTCTGGTCCAAGCGGTAAGTGAACTGCCATTTGATCCCCATCAAAATCAGCGTTAAATGCCGTACAAGCTAAAGGATGGAGTTGAATAGCTTTCCCTTCAATCAGCTTAGGCTGGAACGCCTGAATACCCAAACGGTGAAGTGTGGGTGCCCTATTCAATAAAACAGGGTGTCCTTTAAGCACATTTTCTAAGATATCCCATACCACGGGTTCACGTTTATCTATAATTTTCTTCGCTGACTTAACTGTTTTTACAATTCCACGCTCAATTAGCTTGCGAATGATAAACGGCTTGTAAAGTTCGGCTGCCATATTTTTCGGCAAGCCACACTCAAATAATTTCAGTTCAGGACCAACAACAATTACTGATCGTGCAGAGTAATCAACACGTTTTCCAAGTAAATTTTGACGGAAACGCCCTTGTTTACCTTTCAAAGAATCAGAAAGAGACTTCAGTGGACGGTTTGCATCTGTCTTAACCGCAGAAGATTTACGTGTATTATCAAATAGCGAATCTACAGATTCTTGTAACATTCGTTTTTCGTTACGTAAAATTACTTCTGGAGCTTTGATTTCTAATAAACGTTTCAAACGGTTATTACGAATAATCACCCGGCGGTATAAATCATTTAAGTCAGAAGTGGCAAAACGACCACCGTCAAGCGGCACCAATGGACGTAATTCTGGTGGTATTACTGGCACTACCTTCATGATCATCCATTCTGGGCGATTCTCACGTTGTTTGTTAGCATCTCGAAGGGCTTCTACAACTTGTAGACGCTTGAGCGCTTCGGTTTTACGCTGTTTAGAAGTTTCGTTATTTGCTTTATCGCGTAGCTGGTATGAAAGCTCGTCTAAATCAATACGATTAAGAATATCAATCAAACATTCAGCACCCATTTTAGCGATGAACTTATTAGGATCACTGTCCTCTAGGTATTGGTTTTCTTGTGGAAGCTTTTCCATGATGTTCAGATACTCTTCTTCGGTAAGGAAATCCATTTTATGGATAGGCTCACCTTCTTCATTGGTAGCAATACCCGGTTGAATTACTACATAGCGTTCGTAATAAATAATCATGTCTAATTTTTTAGACGGAAGACCAAGTAAATATCCAATTTTGTTGGGAAGTGAACGGAAATACCATATGTGTGCAACTGGAACCACCAAGCTTATGTGACCTACACGGTCACGTCGAACTTTTTTCTCAGTAACCTCGACACCACATCGGTCACATACAATACCCTTGTAGCGAATACGCTTATACTTTCCACAAGCGCACTCAAAGTCCTTAACAGGACCAAATATACGCTCGCAAAACAGTCCATCACGTTCTGGTTTATGTGTACGATAATTAATGGTTTCAGGCTTTAGAACTTCACCTCTAGAGGCAGCCAAAATGGTTTCGGGCGATGAAAGCCCAATGGAGATTTTACTGAAATCTTTTTGTTGTTGTACTTCGTTTATACGTGCCATATCAATTTTT
>PAAD01000037.1 GCA_002698745.1 Flavobacteriaceae bacterium | reverse complement strand
CGGTACACGCTAACTTTCGGTACTTTGAGCTATATGATAAAGACAATAAGGTTGTCGATCAATGGTTTGGTGGTGGCTTAGACCTCACGCCCTATTATCTTTTTGAAGAAGACGCAACCCACTTTCACCAGCTTTGTAAAACAGTTTGTGACAAACACGACGCAAACTTTTACACCAACTATAAGCAAAAATGCGATGCCTATTTTTGGAATCATCACCGTGATGAAGCAAGGGGTATAGGAGGCTTGTTTTTTGACTATTGCCGTCCTGACGACACGCACGCCCTAGAAGAATGGTGTGCTTTTGTAACAGACATGGGCAATGCTTTTTTGACCGCTTATTTGCCTATTGTCCAAAAGCGCAAAGCACTCCCCTTTTCCAAAGCACAGCGTCAATGGCAAGAGTTAAGACGTGGACGGTATGTTGAATTTAATCTTGTCCACGACAAAGGCACCTTATTTGGGCTCAAAACCAAAGGCCGCATAGAAAGCATCTTAATGAGTTTACCCCCAACGGTTCAATGGGTATATGACCACCAGCCAGAAAAAGATTCGGAAGAAGCAAAATTATTAACTGTTCTAAAAAAACCCATAGCCTGGGTCTAAACTATGATGTATCCTCTTTATAGAAATCGACGCCTGCGCGCTAGCGCTGCCATGCGTGACTTGGTGCGTGAAACAAGCCTTTCGGCAAATGATTTTATCGTACCCTTATTCATTGTGGAAGGTTCAAAAACCAAAACAGCAATTCCATCCATGCCAGACTATTTTAGGTTTAGTCTTGACCTTGCTTCGGCAGAGGCAAAACGACTTTACGATTTGGGTGTAAAGGGAGTGCTTCTTTTTGTTAAAGTCGATAATGCCCAAAAAGACAATACGGGCGCAGCAGCTTTAAATCCTGATGGATTGATGCAACGCAGCATTCGTGCGATTAAAAAAGCTGTTCCAGGATTACTTGTTGCTACCGATGTTGCCCTTGATCCCTATTCGAGCTTTGGACACGACGGAATTGTAAAAGAAGATAAAGTTCTAAACGATGCTACAGTTGCAATCTTATCAAAAATGGCACTTAGTCACGCCGAATGTGGTGCTGACATGCTTGCTCCCAGCGACATGATGGACGGGCGCATTTTGAGCATACGTCAAGCGCTTGAAAAAGCGGGCTATGTAAACACAGCAATAATGAGCTACAGTGCCAAATATGCCTCCGCCTTTTATGGTCCTTTCCGAGATGCTTTGGATTCAGCACCGGGTTTTGGCGACAAAAAAACCTACCAAATAGATGTGGCAAATCGCAAAGAAGCCATTACTGAAACAATACGTGACATTGAAGAAGGCGCAGACATTGTAATGGTAAAGCCCGGGATGGCATATTTGGATATTGTCCGTGACTTGGCCAATGAAGTACAGGTTCCCATTGCGGTTTATCAAGTGAGTGGGGAATATGCCATGCTAAAGGCCGCAGCAGCGAAAGGGTTGCTTGACCACGACAGTGTATTGATGGAGCAGCTTATTGCCTTTAAGCGCGCAGGAGCTTCCATTATTGTTTCCTATCACGCAGAGCACGCCATTTCCTTATTATAAAAGCAGCCATGCAAATTTTTGTAATTTAACTGAAATATTCATGAAAAAACTCGTGTCATTTTTAAAAAAACTTGTTGTTGTTTTGGGAATTCTAATGGCGGGTCTCTATATTTCAGGCTATAGCTACTTGATTGAACTCGGAGCCAAAGTAGTTGAGCTTGGAAGAACCTCCGCTGGCTTGGAAGACTACGTTTATTTCGATTCTCGTGAGATTCCAAAAAGTGACGATCCGCAAGCATGGCCCTTGCATGCCGATTACAATTCAGTTCCTGCTACCACCAAACTTCAAAAGCTTCACCAAGACCACAAAACAGTTGCGTTTCTCGTCATCAAAAATGACTCGATTTGGCACGAGCAGTATTTTGAAGGCTTTGGAAAAGACAGTAAAACCAACTCTTTTTCTATGGTCAAAACAATCGTGGCGGCTAGCCTAGCCAAAGCCATTGAAGAAGGTGACGTAAAGAGCTTTGATCAAAAAGTAAAAACCTTTCTACCATGGTTAAAAGGTGCCTATGCTGATTCATTAACGGTAGGTAATTTGGCAACGATGTCCTCTGGTCTAAAATGGATAGAAGACTACGAAAATTTACTTACCATCACACCGCGTACATACATAACTCAAGACATCATTGGCGTTATGAAAACACTTCCTATTGAATCTGCTCCAGGAAAACATTTTGTCTATCAAAGCGGAAGCACACAGTTACTATCTTTGGCACTGACGGCAGCTACAGGTGAAACGATTTCTGATTTGGCAAGGCGCTATTTTTGGAATCCCCTAGGAGCACATGCGGATGCCAACTGGCGTATTGACTCTGCCAAAAACGGCATAGAAAAATCATATTGTTGTTTTAATTCCAATGCTCGTGACTATGCTCGTTTTGCAGCGCTGTTCAAAAACGGTGGTATTTGGAATGGTAAGCAATTGATAAGTGCTAGCTATGTTCAAGAATCTATAACCCCACAGTTCGAAGACGGCCAAGACTATGGCTATGGCTGGTGGTTGGGCTCACATATGGGGAAACGTTTTTACAGCATGCGAGGCCACAATGGTCAATATACGATTGTATTCCCAAATGATGACGTAATCGTGGTTCGTTTGGGTCATGAACAATTACCAGACTTACCAGATGTTAGGTACTCCGCGGATTATTTGGACTATATGGAAGAAGCCTTTGCAATGTTATATGATGAAACTGTCACAAGCCCTTAAGAACATACTGTTTTTAGAAATAGAATCAGTTACTGGGGAAAGAGGCTTTGTGCGGCCGAATAGGCAGTTCAAGATTTATATACAACTAAATCTGGCTTCAATCCAATATGAAATCGTCTCTATTCCATAAATATGTTAACCGCTTTGAATTCATTATTTTTGTGCCAACACCAAAATTATGGATATCGTTATTTGGTTACACTCTAAGCTGGTTTTCGTGGTCTTAATATTCTTGGCCCTAGCTGCTTTGAACGCCTTCTGGGCATTGATTGGTAAACGCAGTTTTGGCACAAGAACCTTGCGCCTTACACTATTTGCGCTTATTTTTTATCATATTCAACTGCTTATAGGCATTGCTTCTTATTTTGTGTCGCCTTATTTCTCAGCTTGGGAAAATGGTGTGGTAGCAGTAATGAAAGACAGCACCTTACGCCTATATTTGGTAGAACACCCTGCCACTAATATCTTAGCCATTTTACCCATAACCATGGGTTGGTCATTACACAAAAAAACAAATGCAGACAGAAAAAAACATTTTAGAATCGCCATTTTCTATGGAATTGGATTATTTCTAATATTAAGTAGGATTCCTTGGAACAACTGGCCATAATAAAAGAAAGCACCTTAGTAAGGTGCTTTCTAATAACCAACCATATTAAACTATGAAAAAACAATAAGCAACGACTTCTTGCTCTGACTTATCGTATGCAAGTTAACTCAAGTTATTTTTCATAGTTGTGAATTATTTGTTAAAATATTTTTAGTAATATAAAATCTTAATTAATGCAAAATTTTTCAAAAATTGCTGTAATCGGAGGTGGTAGTTGGGCAACTGCACTAGTCAAAATTCTTTGTGAGAACAATACAACCGTTGGTTGGTATGTTCGCAACGAATTTATATACAATCACTTAGTACAAGGTAGGCATAACCCAAATTATTTGAGTAGCGTAGAATTCGATATGTCAAAGTTGGATTTACAAACCGACATTAATAAAATCATACAACAATATGATGTATTGATCATTGCAACGCCCTCTTTTTATTTAGGTAATATGTTGGCTCCTTTAACCGTCTCGCTTAAAGATATAGTAGTTTTTTCGGCAATTAAAGGAATTGTACCTGAGAAAAAAGTGTTGGTTGGGGCATATTTAGCTCAAAATTATAATGTTGATGAAGCTCTTTTTGGGGTGATTGCAGGTCCATGTCATGCAGAGGAAGTTGCCTTGGAACGTCTATCCTATTTAACTTTAGCAAGCAGCAATTTGGCCTTGGCCGAACAAATGAAAGAAAAGCTGGGTTGCAACTATATTCAAGTTTCATTATCTGAGGATGTAATTGGTGTAGAATATGCTGCCACACTCAAAAACATATATGCGATTGCCGTAGGCATAGCGCACGGACTTGGCTATGGCGATAATTTTATCAGTGTATTAATTAGCAGTGCTATGCGTGAAATGAAGTGTTTTCTAAAACATATTGGAAAGAAAAAAAGAAACATCAACAATTCGGCTTACTTGGGCGATTTGCTTGTTACTTGCTATTCTATATTTAGCCGAAATCGCATGTTGGGAAACATGATAGGTAAAGGTTATACCGTCAAGGCAGCGCTTATGGAAATGACCATGATTGCGGAAGGGTATTACGGAGCCAAAACAATCTATGAATTGAGTACATCTTTTAATGGGGAATACCCAATTCTACAATTTGTTTATCAAGTTCTTTATGAAAAAGGGAGTGCCAAGAAAAAAATGAGAGAATTAAGCAAGGTGCTTGACTAACTCATTGGAATGAATTGCTTTAGAAAGCGTACATCGTTGTCATAGAACATTCTGATGTCTTCAATTTGATATAAAAGCATCGCCATGCGCTCCAATCCCATTCCAAAGGCAAAGCCAGAATATACATCCGCATTAATGCCGCAATTTGTCAAAACGTTAGGATCTACCATCCCACACCCCATAATTTCAAGCCATCCGGTACCTTTAGTAATGCGATAGTCAACTTCGTTTTCTAAGCCCCAATAAATATCAACTTCTGCACTGGGTTCTGTAAACGGAAAATAGGAAGGTCTCAATCGTATTTCTGATGTTCCAAAAATGCCTTTGGTGAAATACAACAATGTTTGTTTAAGATCCGCAAAGGAAACGTCTTTATCAATATAAAGTCCCTCTACCTGGTGAAACACACAATGTGAGCGTGCAGAAATGGCTTCATTTCTAAATACCCGTCCTGCAGATAAAATCCGTATTGGCGGTTCGTTAGACTCCATATGTCTTACTTGCACAGATGACGTGTGTGTGCGTAACATAATATCTGGATCGGTTTGGACAAAAAAGGTGTCTTGCATATCACGGGCAGGATGGTGCTCCGGCAAATTTAATGCAGTGAAATTATGCCAATCGTCCTCTACTTCAGGTCCTGAAGAAAGACCAAATCCAATACTGCTAAAAACGTCAATTACACGTTCCCTTACAATGCTGATGGGGTGACGGGCTCCAAGCGGAATCGGCTGCCCTGGGCGGCTGATGTCTTCAATAATACTTTGCGATTGCGAGCCTCTTAGTTCAATTTGCAAGGCGTTGACTTTAGCTAACGCTTGAGCTTTAAGTTGGTTTAGCAATTGCCCGTACTCCTTCTTTTGTTCATTTGGGACATTGCGGAATTCCGCAAATAGTTTGGTGATATGCCCTTTCTTACCCAAATAACCAATACGAAATTGCTCGACTTCTTCTGCAGTAATAGCAGAGAAAGCGGCCACTTCTTTTAAATGCACCTTAATGTTATCAATCATGAGTACAAAAATACACATTAAGCGCATAGTGCCACAAAACCATAAAAATCTATACGTACATTTGTATTATGTCACTTAACTATATAGACCTTGCTGTTGTTTGTTTGCTTGTATATGGCCTTTCCCGAGGTGCCTATAGAGGCTTCTTTGTTGAAGTTTCGTCTCTGTTGGCACTTGTCTTAGGAGTATTTGGTGCATTGCATTTTTCTAGCTTTACTACATCATTATTGGGCAATTATATTGAGTGGGATTATCTCCCGATATTGGCCTTTGCGCTGACTTTTATCGGCATCATGATTGGTGTGGCTTGGATAGGAAAGGTGCTTACAAAGTTAGCAAAAGTAGTGCTGCTGGGTTTTTTAAACCGATTGCTAGGTGCCCTTTTTGGTTCATGTAAATGGCTGGTCATTTGTGGGGTACTCATTTGGATTTTAGGGCAAATAGATGTTTTTTTTAGCTTTTTACCTGAAACCCTAAAAGATAACTCTTTGGTCTTCCAGCCCTTGGAAGAATTGGGTGCTTATTTGTTTGAGAAAATCAATACAGAAGAAGTCTCCATAGACAACATCCCACCTATTCTCTAGCAAAACTGATGGGTTCAACACTGCTTCTTGGAATCCAACCTATGGAACCATTTTGAAGTTTGATTTTAATCCAATCCTCTACAACTTCCACAATAAAAACCTTAGCTCCTTCGTGAATGGTGAGCAATACTTCTGAGCGCATATTGGGTTCTGCGCGAAAAGACTCCGATTGTACAAAAACAATAGCAGGATTGGTGTTGCGCAGGGTGTTTTTTTGCTGCAGTATAATCACCACAGCCAAAATGGATAGTAGCAGGGAAATAACAAATCCAGTGAAGAAAAACCTTTTTTGGATGCTGCTGTTGGATCTTTTAAACAAAAAGAATAAAAGTGCTGCCAACCAAAAAAAAGCGATAAGCACCTTGCTCCAACCACGAACAGATGTAAGGAACACCAAGTCGGCAGTTGCCTTTTTTAACTCACTTACTGGCAACGACGTAAACCTGTCTAGCGTCATGTTTTGCGCATAGACTAAGTTGTTAATCAATTGCTCGTTGCCTGCATCCAACAATAGGGCTTTTTCATAGTTCAATATGCTAGAAGCTATTGCGTTCTTTTTGTAGTAGGCATTACCAAGGTTAAAGTACAATTCTGGTGAATGAACGCCTAAAGAACTGACAGAATCGTAATAAATAATGGCACGGTCATAAGCCCCTTTATTATAGGCAATATTACCCTCTCTAAAAAGATCTTCTGGGTCTTGCCCAAAACAAGTCAAGCAAGAAAAAAGTGCAAGAAGTAAGATGTTTTTCATGACTTAAATTGTTTGTCCATTTGGGTTATGGCAGCTACAGCTGTTTCGTAGTCTTGTTCCATGCTGCTGCGAGAGCTTGGCGCATAACGGGCAAGCTCACAGTTGGTCAAAACTTGAATAAACAAGGCTACAGTATCTTTTTCAACACCTTTGTCGGAAAGCAGCGTTTGCATTTTTTCTTTGCTAAAATCATCAGTTTGAATCTGTAGTCGAGCCTTTAGATAATTGTGAAGTGCAGCTTCAAGCGAAACATAAAAAGCGGAAGCCTCGGACATGTTTTTCTTGGCCTTGCCCAAAAACTTTTTAACCAAGCGCGCTTTATGCCGTCTTGCAATTGACGTGGCGTCAGGAGTTTGGCTGCGTATTATAAAATATAACATTAGGAATATGACAGGAAAAGCCAACAGGACGAAAAACAATGCACTGCCAAAGAAGGGCAATTGCTTTATGGGTTTAAAAGAAGTTTGCTGTGCAATAAACTGAAAAGAACCTGCAACATTTGGAACAGCTACTGTGGATGCGTTGGGCGCATTAACCACAGGAGTTGCTGCCTTTGGGCCTTCGAGCACGTCTATAATCAACTCCACTGATTCTAATGTTTTGTATGTTTTTGCCTTAGGGTCAAAATAACTAAATGCTATGGGAGGAATGGGGTACTTTCCTTGAAACTGCGGAACCAATGTGTATGTATTTTTTATTGAACCTCGCATGCCCGAAAGCGTTGTATTCACTTGTTCGCTGTATTCGGGATCGTAACGCTCAAGTGCGCTTGGGGTTGCCATTTCTGGCAGTGAAAAAAGCTTAAGGTTTCCTTTACCCTTTACCTCCACTGTTGCTTGTAGCGATTCCGAAGCATTAAGTGCATTTTTAGACGTTTTTACTTCAAAGCTAAAATCACCAACGGCACCGTTAAAATTAGTCGGCTTGCCCTCGTCAGGAAATGGCAATACTGTTAGGGTACGCTTGCCAGCTGTAATGGTTCGTGAAACTTGGGTATAAACCTGATTTCCAAAAAAGTCTCTACGGTTGGTCGGAACGTCAAGTTGCACGTCTAATGAAAGTGGTGCTATGGGTAGTTTGCCAGCCCGTTGTGGATAGAGAACGGTTTGCTGCCATGCCACGTAATTATACAGCTTGCCCTTGAACATTTCCCTTTCAATGGTTCGTCTAGAAGGTATGTCTTGGGACCAAAAGTCGTTGTATTCAGGCATGTCAATGGGGTTGACGTCGGATGGCCTCACTTTACTGTCAAAGTAAAGTTTGTACACCACCGTTATCGGTTCGTTTATATACACCTTGCTTTTGGACAGTGCGGCAACCAAGTGAAGGCTTTCAGAAGCTATGTAGTTTGGATCATTTGGATTTTTGGGCAATTCAACTGCATCTTTAACCTGTATGTCAACAGGGATTGTTTTATAAATGCTCCCATCTATTTCAATTGTCGCCTGTCCGATGGTAATTTTCCCCTTTTTGAGTGGGGTTAGTAAATAGGTGTAGGTTTTAGAAAAGGAGCTCTTGCCGTTAGCATAAATATTGCTCACCGACTGACTGGGTCCTGCTGCAATACGAAATCCATTAAAAGAAGGCGGTTTAAAATTATCCCCCTCCTTGTTCATGCTAAACTCTATTCGTAGTCGCTCATTAATACCAAGCTCACTCTTGCTTATTTGAGCTTTAAAATCTACCTGCGCAAAAGCAATAGGAGATAGCACCATAGTCAGAAAACAACAAATAAGCAGCTGTCTCATTACCAATCTTTTTTGCTTTTAACACCCGCGGGCTTTGCCTTCTGGGCATTGACTTTGTCTTGTACTTTTTTCTCCTCGTTGCTCATGGCTTCAAGCAAGTTCTTTACCTGTTGGGGTGATAATTGCGTAGGGTTTCCTT
>PAAD01000036.1 GCA_002698745.1 Flavobacteriaceae bacterium | reverse complement strand
TAAAAATGAGGGTAGATATTACTTGATGATTGCCGAGGGAGGTACCTCCTTTAATCACGCTGTAATGGTGGCTGCAAGCGACAAGCTCACAGGTCCTTATGTCTCCAATGCACGAAATCCTATTTTTACTTCTAGACAGCTTTCATATGAAAATTGGGTGCACAGCACCGGACACGGGGATCTTATCAAACTCGATGATGGTCGCTGGTATATGTTCCTATTGGGCGTACGTGGTGATTTAAACCGCAAGTCAAATATGGGACGGGAAACCTTTGTGGTGCCTGTTAGTTGGGAGCGCGACATACATCCAAGAAAAGGAAAAATCTTATGGCCCGTAGTCGCCCCTAAAACAGGACGTGTTGAAAGAACAAACCCCGTTATTTTTGACGGTAGCGCACTTACAAAAGACCTGACTTTCCACGATGATTTTAAATATACTAAATTGAACCTGGCGTGGAACTTTGTAAGAGTTCCTATGCCAAATACATACAGCCTTGACGAAAATCCAGGTCACCTTCGACTGTTTACCCATCCTAACACCATTTCAATGCGCAAACGCGCACATTTTATGGGAATAAAACAGACAGAAAGTGATTTTATCTTCACTGCTAAGATGCACTTTAATCCCTCAGGGAACGAATCTGCTGCTGGAATTGCTATAGTGCAAAAAGACGATAATTATGTGTCTTTTGTCATTCGTAAAGAAGCTGATGGTATGCTTGTGGAAGTCTTACACAAGAAAAAGAAAATAGAAATAATCAAAACACACAAACTCAAATCCTATAAGGGAGAAATACGCTTTAAATTAGTGTCCGCCAATGATACGTATACATTCTCATATGCGACCAAGGGCAAGCGTTATAAAGTATTGACTACAACCACAGCAGACTTGGTGCTCTTTAACGGATTTACAGGGGCACATATTGGGCTTTATGCTACAAGTAATGGACAAGATAATAACGATTTTTCAGATTACGATTGGATAAATTATATACCTAAACCTAGAAAATGGAAAGAATGAATATATTTATTTTAATAGCAGTTACTTTGCTTTCTTGTAAACACGATAAAGACAGCACTGAGGAGGTGATAGCAAAAAAAATATTAACTACTAAGACCATTGAGATTGATCAGCAAATTGACGGTCAAATGGTGAGCAGGTCTGTTATTATTCAAGCGCCTTCAGTTCTTGATGCAGCGACAAAGTATCCACTTGTTTTTGCTTTTCACGGGGGGGGTGGAAACAATAATCATTGGGTAAATACCCTGAGGCAGTTTACAGATTCAGGCACATTTATTGGAATATACCCGCAAGGGCATTTAAACTTTTGGAACCTAGGCACAGAGCCATCAACCGCTGACGATGTAGCCTTTATAAACATCATTCTAGAAACCTTATTAACCTATACAAATGTCGACAGTGAAAAAATATTTGCGATCGGTACTTCTAACGGAGCTGGAATGGTAAATACCTTGGCAGCCAAAACTCAACATTTCAAAGCCATTGCACCAGTAGCTACACAATTGATACGCTCCATAGATATTAGTCAGCAGACCAAGCCTGTTTCAATATTTCAAATCAATGGTGCACAAGACAATGTTATTCCAATTGAAGGAGGCGAACGTTTGGGGCACTCCTTTTTCAGCGCTTATGAAAGCGCACGTAAATGGGCAGTTCAATTTGGATGTGATTTAAGTCCAGTAGAAACAATAATAGCGGGGAATACATCCTATGTTTTTTCTGATTGTTCCGATCAGGCTGTGGTACAATACCTTCGTATCGAAAACGCAGGCCATAGAATACCTTATGACTATCCCCAACTTTGGCAGCACATATGGACATTTTTTTCATTACTTTAAAAAATTATAGTTTTTGACAAATAACTTTCAAAACAAATTCTAATTGTACGGTAGTTTGCAATTACAATAAATTAACTCAAATGACAATTCGATTTATAGCTGTATTTTTTGTGTTAACTTTTTTTGCGCTTGCTGCAAGCGCGCAAGATCATCTTGTTCATACTCCTTGGAAATTAGAAGGCGCTTACGAAAGGATTGAAAATATAAGAAAAGGGGAGGTGCAATTGGCTTTCTTTTTGGACGGTAAACCCTTTAAAGATAAGGCCAGTATAGACCTTGAATTGGTTAGACACGAATTTAACTTTGGCGTTTCGATGACGCAGGCAAGTTCGCTTAGCGGTAAAGCACAGTCCATATATCGAAATCGGGTTAAAGAACTGTTTAATTTTGTTACACTTGGTTTTTATTGGGCAGCACGTGATGAAAAAAATGATTTGACAGGATATAATCGCATGATGCGTCGAAAAGTGGAATGGGCCGTAGCAAATGACATTAAAATCAAGGGACACCCACTGTTGTGGCACGAGTCTTTACCCAAATGGGTTGTTGACTTTAAAGATCCAGTGGCACTTGAAAAAATAATTTTTAAGCGTATGCAAGACCTATTGCTTGATTATCCCGAAATCCAATATTGGGATGTTTACAATGAAGCCATTGCACCATTCAAAAACCACGTGACACCCAGTGGTGTTACCCGTTGGATTACGTATAAAGGCGGTATTTATCCAGCCATGTTAGAGTTATATGCGTTTGCCAATAAAACAGCACCCAATAAAATTTACACCAATAATCACTACCACCCAACAGACCCAGAATTTCTAAAACTAAACGAATATTTTATTGATCAAAACGTGGGTTACCAAGCCATTGGAATGCAAGCGCATATGCAAACCCATGCCAATGTATTTGATGAGCAAGAGCTATGGGATTTGGTTAGTACGTTCACCCCTCTTGGTAAAGATATTCAGTTCACAGAAGTTACTGTAACCAGCTCAAAGTTGTTTAACAACTGGAAAGACCACGGGGTGTTTTTGGAGGAGCGCAAAGCAGCACGGAAAAAAGGGGAAAAGATGAGCCTACCAAGTCTTCAGCAGAAAGAGGTATATCAATCTGATTATATTAAAGATTTCTACACACTCCTATTTAGCCATCCGAGTGTGAGTTCCATTACCATGTGGAACCTGACTGATAGTAATGCGTGGCGCGGTCATGCAGCAGGTATTTTAGACAATGATTTAAAGCCAAAAAAGGCTTTTTTTACACTCAAGGAATTGATAAAAGATACTTGGTCAACAAAGCTTACAACTGAATTTAACGCCAATGAAGGCCTTGCTTTTTTTGGATTTTACGGAAAATACAAGGGTACTGTTAGCGTTGGGGATAAAGTTTACAATATTTCGTTTAATCACAAAAAAGGTAGTGCTGACACTATTGAAGTTAGAATAAGCGAATAAACGCTCGTAATCAATTGGCATATTTAAATTGTGTTTCCAATGGAGCACCAAAATGCGATTCCAACTCTTCTTTATTGTTTAGGAAAAATTTTGTTTCAGGCGGTAAACTTATATTTTTCCAAAAAGAAGCATCATAAGACACATCATAATCTGACATATCCTTGTTAAAAGATTCTTTCAAGCGCACAAACTTTTTTTTGTCTTCTATTACTTCAAGGACATAAGCTTCATGGCGATATGCGATAGGAATATAACTTCTTGCTTTTTTACCAGAATTTACGAGCGCTTTCTTTACGTTTTCAGTTAATTTAGCGCCACCTTTCCACTCTTTGACGAAGTAGCTTAAAAAGAGTTTGTTAGAGCTATTTTTTTTGTAGACATATGTAGACTCCATCGACTTCCCTGGATTTGGATTGTTTACAAACACATCCATTTTATATATTTTATAGGAATCAAGACCAATGTAAAGTTGAATGCGATCCTTATTTTTTTTCGTTCCTTCAATCACGAGCACATCTTCATCATCATAATTAGTTGGTTCCTTTTTTTGCCAAGAATAATCTTTTATGCTTAACCCCCTTCTTAAGGGGTCATTATTAATCATATATATAATTTGATGTAGCGGTGCTTTGTTCTTAACAAACCGATAGTCAGCCGAAACTCTTTTTTGACTTACCTCAAAACCCACCATGTATGACGAGGGTCCACGATCAATCATATTTATAAAATGTTCTATATAAAAACGACATAGTTCGTCTTCCACAGACCACCTCCGGTACAATATGTTTAGTTGGTGGTTTTTACTAATTGTATTTTCTTTTAGTTTTTTCAATGCATTTTTTACATAAAACCCAGGAGCGCTAACAACTACTTCAGAAAGCTTTGTTGTTTGTTCTTCCAGTACAATTTCTTTTTTTTCTAGTTTCAAAAAGTTTTTAATCTTAATAGAGAAGTTTGAAAACCCAAGAGAAGAAATAGTCAAATTATCTTCAAGTTCATTTTTTGATACACGGAAATAAAAAGTGCCGTCTTCAGTGGAAGTTGTTCCAATATTCTTTTGTAGAATCCCCACTGCTGCATAAGGCACTTCATAACCGTTTTGGTCTATTACTTTACCTGTGATTGCGGTGCTTTCTTGAGCAAGGACAACCATGCAATTGAACAACAAAACCACAAAATTGTAATAAATAAAATTATGAGAAAAACACATTTATATTTTGAATATTAATTAGTCAATGCCTCTTTTTGATCTTTGCAGTTAAGCCTGTAGTCTTTTGGAATAATTCCTGTATGCTCTTTAAATCTTTTAGTAAAATAGGATGGTGAGGCAAAGCCCACTTTAAAGCAAATCTCCCCAATGGTCATTTCTGTTTTTGCCAACAATTCTTTTGACTTTTCCAGTCGGGTTTTACGAATGATTTCATTAGCAGAATTTCCAGTTAATGACTTAATTTTTCTATATAATTTACTTCTGCTTAATCCCAGTTCATTTGCAATATCTTGAACGCATAGATCTTCTTTAGATAAATTGTTGCCAATAACGTTTAACACGTCTGCAAGAATCTTTTTGTCATAACTAACGTCATTCACATCTAATTCAAGGCTTTTAAAATAGGTTTGATATAAGTTGTTTTTGGCTTTGACCATTTGGCGTAAATGCGTTTTTAAGAGGTTTACGCTAAAAGGCTTTTTCAAATAGACATCAGCACCTGCATCAATGCCTTCTATACGTTCTTTTTCGGCTACTTTGGCCGTGAGCATAAGAACTGGTATCGTGCTTGTAACCTTATTAGATTTGAGTAGTTGACACATTTCAATTCCGTCCATTTCAGGCATCATTATATCAGCAATAATAACATCAGGCTTGTTTTGTTTGGCCATTTCTAGTCCTATTTTCCCATTCACAGCTTCAATAACACGATAGGCCCCTTTAAGCTCTAATTTAAGGTATTCACGTAGCTCAATATTGTCTTCAACAATAAGAATACTGTGTTTTTTTTCGCCTTGTGGCGCTGTTGCCTCAAAGTTTTCTTCAACGCTTTGCTCGATTTTTAGTTGTGGTTGTTCATTGGTATAAGTAGAAAATTGATCATCTGAAAAATGTGCTTTTCCAGCAGCAAAAAAGATTTTAAACGAGGTGCCTAAGTCTTGTTCACTCTCAACCTCAATTTTACCTTTGTGGTAATCGACAAATTTACGAACCACTTCAAGACCAATCCCCGTTCCGCCATAATATTGTTCGTTGTTGTCTTTGTCTTGATAAAAGCGTTCAAATATGTTACTGATGTTTTCTTTTTTGATGCCTATGCCACTATCCTTAATAATGATTTCAAATGCATCCTGTGATTGCATTTTATCAATTAGCGGGAACACCACTCCCCCTTCGTGATATCGAATATTTACAGCTATATTTCCACTCTCTTTAGTTGCTTTAAATGCATTGGAGAGTAAGTTAAAAATTATCTTTTCCAACATTGATGGGTCGGCCCAAACCAAAGTTTGATTCATTTCTTCATGGGCAAAATCCAAATTAATATTTCGGTAAAGAGCTTCTTCTTCATAGTAAGAAGAAACATTTTTAACAATAGAAATCAAATCTATTTCTTTCACGTGCAATTGAATTTTTCCAAACTGCATTTTTCTAAAATCCATCAATTCATCAATCAGCCGTTTCATTCTTTTGGTATTGCGGTGAATGATTCTGTGTTTGGCCCTTACATCATCAGGTAGACTCATAACATCTGGAGCAGACAATAGTGATTCCAATGGATTAAGCATAAGCGTTAAAGGTGTTCTAAATTCATGAGAAATATTGGTAAAAAATTGAATTTTTTTTGCGTGTAGCTCTTCAGTTTGCTTACGTTGGTTTCTCTCGACTTCTGCTTTTCTGCGTTCTCTAAGACGAAGTTTGATTAAGCTAAAAATATAAAATCCAAGTCCACACAGCAATACAAAATAGCTGATTTTAGCCCATATGGTCGCCCAGTATGGAGGCTGTACTTTTATAAATATATCCTTTGATGTTTCAGTCCAAATGCCATCATTGTTTGCTGCCTTGAGTTTAAATACATATTTTCCAGGTTTAATATTTGTAAAGGTGGCTGTTTGTTGTTGGTCAACATAGTTCCAATCATTGTCTAAGCCTTCAAGCATATACGAATAGTTGTTTTTCTCGCCGCGGGTCATGTTTACGCCAACAAAGTCAATTGAAAAAGAAGTTTGGTTGTGACTTAAGAGGATGGTGTCACTGTATTGGATTGATTTTTTGAGTGCCCCCCCTTTTGTAACAATAATTTTTTTATTGCCGATTTTTAAATCCTGAAAAATGATTTTCGGTAGGTTTGTGTTTAACGGAATATTGTTAAAATCAAAAAAGTTTATGCCTTCACTAGTTCCAAGGTAAAGCGTGTTGCGTTCAGTATAAAAGGCACTGCGATTTATTTTTTTACTTAATAGCCCGTCTGCGGATTCGAAAATTCGAAAGCCTTCCTCACTTTGGTCATATCTAATTAGACCATTGTCTGTGCCCAACCAATAGTATCCGTCGTAGGTTTGTGTAATGGAATTAATTGACATATTCCTGATTTCACTGTCTTTTCCATGCCATGTAAAGGAGTCTTCTAACGGAGAGTAACTAAACAGCCCATAACCATCAGTACCAACCCAGATGTTATTATTGCTGTCTTCATATAATGCAAAAACGATAAAATCAGCAATGACCCCTTTTGAAGAATCGCGAATTTTGGTATTAAAAGAAACGACTTCATCTTTTTTTTGATTGTATCTATAAATCCCTTTTCTAGTACCCATCCAAACATTATCGTCCTTGTCTACAATAACCTTTCTGATGTTACCATTTTGTAGTTCAAACTTTTGAAACGGTTCACTATCGTAACTTATAAGCTTACCATTCCTAAGATCATAGGAAACCAATCCGCTTAAAAAGGTGCCTATCCAAACCACACCATTCGAATCTTCAGAAAAGCTTACAATTCGGTTTGATTTTAATATGTTCCCATGTGATTTTGTGCTGAAATTTATAAATCGTCGGGAACCTTTTTTTAATAAATAAATACCGTTGTACCATGAGGCTACCCATACATTTTGCTTACTGTCTATAAACAAAGAGGGTATGTCCATGCTATTGAGTCCCTTAGCAATATTATTTGACGGGTCGTTAAGATGTGTGTAATTATTTTTGTTGGGTTCATACACAAAAACTCCTTTGTCAATACAACTAAACCAAATACGCTCACGGTCGTCTTTTGAAATCGAAGAAATGGAGGATGGAAAAGGCTTTACCTTATTTTCATTGTTGTTCTGAAGGAAACTAAATTTAAAGTGCATGGGGTCAAATTTGTCTACGCCTTGGTCATAATAACCCATCCAAATACGATCATTAATGTCACAATGGATGGACCAAATAGAATTGGATTGAATGCTGAAATCGTCTCCAATTTCTTTTAGATAGTGATTCAAAACATCACCTTCACTAGATAACACGAATAACCCATCATTTTCAGAACCACATAATATTAGACCGTCTTTGTATTCTTCAATTGAAAAAATCCGTTTTTCCGTTATTGGGTATTGTTCCAATACAAAATTTGTAGCGTTAGTGGGAATTATTTTTAAAACACCATTTTGGTCTGTTCCTGCCCATATACTTCCAAATTTATCGACCTCTAAACTTATTATTTCACTGGACAACATGTGGTTATTTTGCAGCTTTCGATTTTCGACATATTTAAGTTTTAGTGCGTTGAAATCAAGTTGCATTAAACCCAAATTACTGCCAACCCAAATGCGCTTTAATTTGTCGATTGCTATATCATTTACTTGTAGCCCATTTTCCTCGATACCATCTTCCAGTGTAACTTTTTGAAATTCTTTGCTAAATGTATTGAACACATAAATGCCGCTTTGGTGCGTTCCAACAATAATTCGGATTTCATCTAATTGTGCTAAGCTATGCACAGACAGTTTAAGTCTCGCTGGGTTAAAGTGTGAAAAAGCCTCTGTTTTTTGGTTATATAGGTTTAATCCGTTGCTGGTAGCAATCCACAAGTCATCTTTCTGATCGATATATAAATCGTGAATCTCTGAACTAGATAAGGCAGAATCTGCATTTACATCATGTTTGAATGTTTCAACACTAATACCGTTATATCTTTTAAGTCCACCACCATAGGTTCCTATCCAGAGTTGGTTATTGGAATCATTTATCATACAAGTGATGGCACGAGTACCTATATTTTCATTTGTCTCCACAAACAAAAAGGGATTTTCTTGTGACAATGCAACAAAAACGAAAATCAAACTAAAAATTAACGAATGGTATATTTTGTTCATCCAGGTAAAACTAATATAAAAAATTGACCAAACAAGCTGTAGTATTGTAATTATTTAACCATTTTTAAGAATATAATCGCCCATTTGTGTTGATAATGACAGCAGATGAATTATAATTGTTAGTTTTAGGGCCTTAATTAATGCGTTTATTTTATGACATTTATGAGATTTTCATACACTCTTATATTTCATGCTTTATTATGTTCATTCTTTATTCAAGGCCAAGAACCTGGCGTGTACTCAACGCCAAACATTATTATTTACCTAGCTGATGATCAAAATGCATGGGACTATCAAATCCATGGAAATGATGAAGTTGATACGTCACACTATGACCGTCTGGTACGTGAGGGTATTTCCTTCTCAAATGCTTACACCGCACAGGCCATATGTGCACCAACCCGTTCCCAATTATTTACTGGACTTTTTCCAGTAAGAAATGGCTGTATGGCGAATCACTTGCCTGTGAAAAAAGTGAAAGACATCAACGACTACTTTAGTGATTTGGGTTATGAGGTTATTTTGGCAGGAAAGGGTCACATCAAGCCTTTTTCTGTTTTTAACTGGACACATTTCTACCATACGGTTGAAAATAGGTTATTGCCTATCAAAAAAGTAAGAAAATATATACAAAACGCAACAAAACCGTTCTGTATCATTTTCGCCTCCGACCTTCCGCACGGCCCTTACCCCAAGCAAAATAATTATACAAATAAACTTTTGGACTATGACCCTTCCGCAAGGAATTCAAAACAAAACGTTTCAATAACCAAGTCTGGTTATTATCAAAATATTGAAGATGATAATGCCCAACTTGGACGTGTTCTTAGAATGTTAAAATCTGAAGATGTATTAGATAAAGCCTTGTTTATGTATATGTCTGATCACGGCTTAAAGGGGAAATGGAGTGTTCGCGAAACGGGAATTAAAATTCCTATGGTTGTTCGCTGGCCTGGAAAGGTAGCACCCCAAACCCAGTCAGACCGATTGGTAACCATAGCCGATGTGTTACCCACTTTGATTGACACAGCTGGCGGAGAAAATATTGACGAAGTAGATGGCCGTAGTTTCTTGTCTTTACTTTTGGGTGATGACATACAAATCAGGGATTACGTTTATGCGATTTCTACCAGACAAAATATACAAAAATGTGAGATATTTCCTTCTAGATCAGTTCGTGGAATGCGTTATAAATACATTCGAAACTTCAATGCTATGGAAGTGATGGAGAAAAACCTAGGGGATAACCCAGCTGTTAATGCATTTATCAAACACGGTGCTCAAGCGCATAAACATGTTCCTTTTGAAGAATTGTATGATCTTAAGAAAGATCCCTATGAACACCTAAATTTGGCAAATAATACCAAATATAATGACATTAAGCAGCAACTGGCAAAAGAATTATTGCGATGGATGACTGAACAAGGCGATTTTTTGATTACTCATACTATGCCATTAATAAAGCCAACCCTTCACCCGCTAGACCGCACTTCAAAATGGAACAAGCCCAACAAAAAGCTGCTTGGAACATTAAAAGATGAAGATTATATGGAAGTACATTATTAATTAATTTTTATAAACTTGATGGCAGCAAATGTACTATGAAAGGCTGCTTATTTTGTTGGTTTGAAACTCACGTATTAGTTTTTGCTCAATTTATTATAAATCCCGGTAGGGCACTATAATATATTTGGCGTTAGACTAAACCAAAACGCATGTTAAATAAATTTTTTTCTATTTTTTTACCACTTCTAGCTTCTTACATACTAGTGAGTTCTTGTAGTCATTTGTCAGAGCAATTGAATTCAAATCCAGATTTTTTAAACACTCCTTTGGTTAGTGAAATATTTACAGCCGATCCCTCGGCGCATATTTTCAATAACCGCATTTATATTTATGCATCACACGATATTGAGTCAGGAGGTATTGAAGACGACAGCGGGAATCATTTTAACATGATTGACTACCAAGTGCTATCTATGAATCTAGACGGCAGTGACGTAACCGTGCATCCAGTTGGCTTAAGTGTTAAGGATGTAAAATGGGCAAAAAGCAAATTTTGGGCGCCAGATGCGGCACATAAAGACGGCACGTATTATTTATATTACCCAGCAAAAGATGCTGATAACATATTTAGATTGGGCGTTGCTACTTCAAATAATCCCGAAGGGCCCTTTACACCACAACCACAACCAATGAAAGATAGCTACAGCATTGATCCAGCTGTTTTTGTCGACGACGATGGTAGTGCTTACATTTACTTTGGTGGTATTTGGGGCGGACAATTGCAACGTTGGGAAAATGGATCTTATGATGAAAACGGTTCCTTGAAGGATATGGGGATTCCAGAAAACCCGGCCATATTACCACGAATTGCAAAACTGTCAGACGACATGCTTGAGTTTGCTGAAGAAGTAAAGCAAGTTAAAATTATAGATAAGGACGGTAATCCGATTTTGACTAAAGATTTCAATAGAAGGTTTTTTGAAGCGCCTTGGATTCACAAGCACAACGGCAAATATTATTTAAGTTATTCAACTGGTGATACTCACCTATTAGCATATGCCATTGGCAATAATCCTTACGGACCATTTATCTATCAAGGTGTACTCAACGAGCCCGTGCAGGGCTGGACAAACCACCACTCTACCTTAAAAGTTGGTGATCAGTGGTTTCTGTTTTATCACGACACAGAGATTTCAGGAAAAACCCATTTGAGGAATGTTAAATTCACTACATTTAAACACAACGAAGATGGAACAATTGATCCAATTAAGACCTATTTTGGTAGTGATTGGAGATTTTAATAAACTACACTTACTTCAATAAATGTATAGCATAGGGTATGATATTGGCAGCTCTTCGGTTAAAGCTGCATTGGTAGAAGTGGATACGGGAAAACAAATTGCCGTAACCCACGAGCCTGAGGGTGAAATGGGTATGATTAGCCCAAAAATATCTTGGGCAGAACAAGACCCTGAAGTATGGTGGGAACTGGTTTGCTTGGTCACAAAAAAACTCCTAAAACAAACAGGTATCGATTCGGCTAAGATCAGCGGGATTGGCATTGCTTATCAAATGCACGGTCTGGTTGTGGTAGACCGCAAAGGAGCACCACTTCGAAATGCCATCATCTGGTGTGATAGTAGGGCTGTGGGTATTGGTAATGATGCCTTTAAAGCGCTTGGCGCTAAAAAATGCGGGCAGCACTTACTCAACAGTCCGGCAAATTTCACGGCATCCAAGTTAAAGTGGGTGCGTGACAACGAGCCAGACATTTATGATAACATCCATAAATACATGCTCCCTGGCGATTATATAGCCTTTAAGTTTTCAGGAGATATAACGACTACCATCAACGGCTTATCTGAAGGGACACTTTGGGACTATAAAAACAATGCGCCAGCAAATTGGCTATTGTCGTTTTACAATCTTGACACAGAAATGACACCAACTTTGGTCGATAATTTTTCCACCCAAGCAAAACTTAGCAAACAGGGAGCTGAATCTTCTGGATTGAAATATGGAACTCCCATAACATACCGAGCCGGAGATCAACCTAACAATGCATTATCACTTAATGTGATGAAGCCAGGAGAGGTTGCTGCTACAGGAGGAACTTCTGGAGTAGTTTATGCGTTAACAGACAGCATGCAAACAAAAGAACTTGAACGCATCAATCATTTTGCACATGTAAATCATACAGCGAACGCACCCGTTGTAGGAAAGTTACTTTGTATCAATGGTGCTGGAATACAGTACCGGTGGATGAAAAATAATACAGGAGCTGAGAGTTATATGCATATGAACCAACTTGCTGATGCCACACCCATAGGAGCAAATGGATTGTGCGTGATGCCTTTTGGTAATGGCTCAGAGCGTATGTTAGGCAATAAAAATATTGAAGCCAGGATATTAAATATCAACCTCAACAAACATAGCCAAGGTTCCATTTACCGAGCAACACTTGAAGGCATTGCATTCTCTTTTATTTATGGAATGAAGTTTATTAAAAGTGACAATACGCCTTTACATGTAATTAGGGCTGGCAACGACAACTTGTTTAGGTCTGAGGTTTTCTCTAACACTATTGCATCGTTGATTGGACAAGAGATTGAAATTTACAACACAACCGGGGCCATAGGTGCAGCTAGGGCTGCTTCGTTGTGCCACGATGATTTGGTCGCTTTTGGTGAACGTACTTCTAATAATGATTATGTAAGTAGTTATGCGCCTCAAAAAAATACAGACGCTTATATTGAAGCCTATGAAAAATGGCAAAAAGAACTTAATACAATAATTAATAAATAATTTTACAGTGGGAGAAAAAGAATATTTCAAGGGAATACCAAAAATTGCAT
>PAAD01000035.1 GCA_002698745.1 Flavobacteriaceae bacterium | reverse complement strand
GTTGTAAGAACAGTAAATGTTACAGACACAGAGGCTCCGGTAATAACTTTAAACGGTCCATCCACAATTAATATCAGTCAAGGTGATAATTATTCAGATTCTGGTGCATCAGCTTTTGATAATGTAGACGGAAATATTACGGCAAATATTATTACAACTAATACAGTCAATACGACCTCGGCTGGAACATACACAGTTACTTACAATGTTAGTGATGCTGTAGGTAATGCAGCAACGCCTGTAGTTAGAACAGTAAACGTATTGGACTCCGAAGCACCTGTCATTACCATCACTGGCGCTACTACAGTTTCTGTAAACCAAGGCGCTACTTACACTGATTCTGGTGCAACTGCAACAGACAATGTTGATGGCGATATATCGGCAAATATTACAGCAACAAGTACGGTAAACACAGCAGTAGCTGGGACATACACAGTAACCTACACTGTTAGTGATGTTGCAGGTAATACGGCAACTCCAAAAGTTAGAACAGTAAATGTTACAGACACAGAGGCTCCAGTGATAACTTTAAATGGTCCTGCTATTATTAATATTAACCAAGGTCTTACCTACACAGATTCTGGCGCCACGGCGACAGATAATTTAGATGGAGATATTTCAGCTAATATTACAGCTACTAGTACAGTTGATACAAATACAGCTGGCTCATATTCGGTTACATATGACGTTAGTGATGCTGCAGGTAATGCAGCAGCTCCAGTAGTTAGAACAGTAAACGTATTAGACACTGAAGCACCTGTTATAACAATTACAGGTGGTAGTACAGTTTCTGTAAACCAAGGTGATACTTATACTGACTTAGGAGCAGCAGCAACAGATAATTTAGACGGGAATATATCGGCTAATATCACAAGTACAAGTACAGTTGATACAACTACAGCTGGGACATACACTGTAACTTATAATGTAACTGATGCTGCTGGAAATACAGCAATTCCAAAAGTAAGAACGGTAACTGTTGTAGATACACAGGCTCCAGTTATTACCATAACGGGCAGTAATACTGTGTCTGTAAATCAAGGTACTGCATATACAGACCAAGGCGCAACAGCTGCAGATAATTTAGATGGTGATATATCAGTAAACATAGTTGCTACCAATACAGTCGACACAACTACAGCCGGGGCATATACAGTTATATATAACGTTAGTGATGCGGCTGGTAATGCCGCTATTTCGAAAACCAGAACCGTTACTGTTCTCGATACTGAAGCCCCTGTAATTACAATAATTGGTAACAGTACTGTTTCTGTAAATCAAGGCGCTACATATACAGATCTTGGTGCAACAGCAACTGACTCTGAAGACGGAAATTTGACTAATCAAATTGTTACTGTTAATAATGTAAACACAGCAGTCGCAGGCGCATATACTGTAACATATGATGTTGACGACTCTGCTGGTAACGCTGCATCAACAGTTGTAAGAACCGTTACTGTTCTCGATACTGAAGCCCCTGTAATTACAATAACTGGTAACAGCACCGTCTCTGTAAATCAAGGCGCTACATATACAGATGCAGGCGCCACTGCGCTAGATAACAAAGACGGGAATATAACAAACGATATCACAGAAAACAGCACTGTTGACACAACTACAGCAGGATCATATTCTGTTACTTATGATGTTAGCGATGCAGCGGGTAATCCAGCGATTCAAAAAACAAGAACAGTAAATGTATTAGACACTGAAGCACCGATAATAACTTTACTTGGAGTAAATCCAGCTTCTGTAAATCAAGGTGCTACATACACAGACGCGGGCGCAACAGCGACAGATAATGTAGATGGAAATATTACAGCGAATATTAATACAGCTGGAACAGTAAATACTGCCGTACCTGGCGCATACACAATTACTTATGATGTAAGTGATGCAGCGGGAAATGCAGCTACTCAAATAACAAGGACAGTTAATGTATTAGATACTACAGTTCCTGTTATAACTTTAATAGGAGATAATCCTTTTTCTGTAAATCAAGGCTCAGCATATGTTGAACCTGGTGCAAGTGCTAGTGATAGTGTTGATGGGGATATTACAGCAGATATTGTAATTGATACAGGAACTCTTGATACTAATGTAGCCGGAACCTATTTTGTGACTTATAACGTTAGTGATGCAGCTGGAAACGCCGCAACTACTGTTACTAGAGAAGTTACTGTTCAACCACTCCCAGATCAGCCAGGAGCAATTACACCCCCTGGAACCGATATATTTCAAGGGGCTTCAGCAGTGGTATTTTCAGTAGCTCCTGTTCAAAATGCAACTAGTTATACTTGGAGTTTCCCTGCTGGTGCAACAATTGTTAGTGGCGCCGGTACAAATACTGTAAGTGTTGATTTCTCTCTGACTGCAGTCAGTGGTAATGTGAGTGTTGCTGGGGTTAATGATATTGGAACTGGACCATCAAGTACTGCTTTATTTATTACTGTCATTCAGGTCCCTGATGCATATGCTGGGGATGACAGAACAATTTGTTTAGGAGAAACTACAATATTAGGAAGAAGCTCATCAGTAACAGGCAATACTTATTCCTGGTCATCAAACACTGGGACAAGTGTAACAAATGTTCATAACCCTACTGTTGAACCAGTAGTAACTACAATATTTACGTTAGTAGAGACTCACCCAAGTGGAGCGACTAGTACAAATACAGTAACTGTTACTGTGGCGCCACTACCACTAGCTGCAGTTATTGATGATGTTACTGTTTGTTCTAATGACCAAATTGATATTGGTGCAGCTCCTGTAGCTGGCAACTCTTATCAATGGTTTTCAGTACCTGCAGGGTATAGCTCCACAGTAGCAAACCCAACACTAGACTCAACCGATCACGCTAACGGAACAAGAACGTATCATTTGATTGAAACTAATAATGCCAGTGGGTGTCAAGCCACCAACTCAGTTGTTATTACAGTTGATGCATTACCAACTGTGACACTGGGAATTACAACTGGTCAAATGTGTAGTAATGAAACATTTACTATTTCCACCCCAACTGGACCTGCAAATGGAGTTGATTATCAATGGTCAGCAACAGGTGGTGGAACATTTAACAACAATGCTGCTTTAAATCCTAACTTTACACCAAGTGCAACAAATATTAATGACGGTAGCGTTGATATTACCTTTAAGTACACCAAAAGAGGTATTTGTAATGATACCCAAGTAACGGTTGGAACATTTACAATCGATATTCAGGAAAGCCCAACTGCTAACGCTGGTATTGACCAATCAATTTGTGGGGATTCTACGGCAAATCTTAATGGAACTGTCGGTGCAGGAGCAGGATCAACTTTGTGGGAGATCATTGGAGCAGGCACTGGGACAATAAGCGCACCATCGTCCTTAAATGCAGTTTATACTCCCAGTCAAGCAGATATTGATGCTGGACAAGTTACTTTAAGATTAACAGCTAATCCAGTTTCCCCGTGTGCGAATCCAGCTGTTGATGAAATGACTATTCAAATTTCAAATCCAGCATTGCAAGGTCAAATTCCTAATGCTGGTGTAGATGCTGAAATATGTTTAATAGGTACTTATAACCTTGCCGATGCTGAACTAAACCCTGGTGCAGTAGGTGTATGGTCTACCAGCGGCGATGGAACGTTCTCACCAAATCCAAATGTTCAAAACCCAACTTATGTCCCGGGTATTCAGGATAGGGCTCAAGGCAATCCAGTCACTTTAACACTAACTGCAAATAATGCCTGTGTAGCTGGTACTGGAAGCGATACTATGACACTTACTTTTGCCGACTCTCCTACAGTTGATGCGGGAGCTAATGTTTCGATTTGTCAGGGAGAGACTGTTCCAACAGGCCCTACAGTTACTGGAGCAGACACCTTTACTTGGAGCACTAATGGGGATGGTACTTTTTCTAATTCGTCAATACAAAATCCGGTTTATACTCCTGGAACAAATGATATAACAAGTGGTAATGTTCAACTCAGACTTATAGTTGCATCTTCTGCTAATTGTAATACTCAAAACCCAATTGAGGATACAATGAATATCGCTATTACGCGACAACCAATTGTAGATGCGGGTATTGATTTAACAATTTGTGCTACTAATGGAGATGAATTTACAATTAACGATGCCAATAACACCCTTCATTTTGGAACGCTAACTTGGAGTTTTCAAGCAGGTGCTAGTGCTATAGCTAATGGTAACACTAAAAATCCAACTATTACATTTAGTCAAGCAGATGTTCAGAACGGATTTATAGAATTATTGTTAACTGCTACACCAGTTGCGCCTTGTGCAACGGGAAATGTTACGGATGTTAAAAGGATAAACATAAATAAGCCACCTACTGTTGAGGCAGGTACTAACGCTTCTATATGTTCCTCGGAGACTTACACAATCCCAGATGCTTCAGTTCTTAACGCAGCATCATTTACTTGGTCATCTGCTGGGGGGACATTCAGTGATCCAAATTCTGAAAATCCAATATTTACACCTAGTGCCGGTCAAATTACTGCTGGAACAGCCACATTAACTCTAACAGCCCAACCTCAAGGTGTTTGTCAAGACCCAATTATTGACACAATGGTTATAGCAATTCAACCTCAAGGTAATATTAATGCCGGGGGTAATGAAACAATTTGTGAAGGTGATACGGTTAGTTTGAATGGGACTGTACAAAACGCTACTAATCCAGTTTGGACAACCAATCGAAACGGTACTTTTACACCAAATGATAATGCATTAAATGCAACTTATACGCCAGGTACTGAAGATTTAACTTTTGGAAACTTCACTTTAACTCTTACAGCTGATCAAACTAACCCATGCGCGGGGACTGTTTCAAATACCAAAGTAGTAACAATAACGCCTCAAGCTACTGTTACATTAAATCCAAATATTGCAACTATTTGTGCAACTGAAAATACGTATACTTTCCAAGCTGCTGAAATAGTAGTTGAAAATAGCACAGCGCTTAATTGGACTACTAGTGGTGATGGAACCTTTTCCGGCCCTGATACATCCCCAATTTACACACCTGGAGTAAATGATAAAAATAATGGATCTGTAACCCTAAAGCTTGAATCAGATGCTGGCTTAGGGTGTACGAACCCTAACGCTGAGGATGACTTTGTTTTAACTATTGAACCAATTGCTACAATTGACCTTAGTAACTCTCCTACAACTGCTTGTCTTGGCACGCCTCTAACTTTAAATGCTCAAGTAGCTAATAATGGCGCCAATGATGTTGCTTGGCAGATAGTAAGCGGTACTGGAACCCTTAACCAAGCAGACCCAAATAATCCAGTATATACACCAGAATCAGACAGCGATATTGTGAGATTCAGAGCCTCTGTAACTAGCACAGGAAGTTGTACAGCTGTTGTAGAAGAGTTTGTTACAGTAACAGTGACACAAACACCAGAAATTTCATCATTCCAAGCTGATGCATCTACGTGTCAGAACGCCCCTTTTCAAATAACAGGAGTTACAACTAATGGAAATGAAAGTAATGTTTTATGGTCATCTACTGGTAGTGGTCAGTGGTCATCAACAACTATTTTAAATCCTGTATACACACCAAGTGCAGCAGATGTAAATGCTGGAACCGTTACGCTTACCATGGCAGCCAATCCAAATAACCCACCATGTGATGCAAACACTCTAGACCAAGAGTCATTTGTTTTAACACTCGACAGCAGTATAACTGGTACAGGAGTAATTGGCGGAACCGCAACTATTTGTGCTAATAGCACAGGGACATATCAAGTTACGGGACTAACTGGTGCTATCAATCATACCTGGAATGTTACACCAACAGCTACAATAACTCGTTCAGGAGCTAATAATGATACAGCAGATATTGATTTTACTGCAGCAGGCACATATACAATTACCGTTATTCCATCCAATCAATGTGGAAATGGTACGTTGGTCTCCAAGCAAGTTACTGTAAACCCTGACGGAGAGATAACCATACTAAATGGAACTCAAAATCAAACATTGTGTGAGGATTCTGCGATAACTCCAATTGAGTTTTCACTAGCGGGTGGTTCAACGTCTTCAAGCATTGCATGGGATGTTACTCCTACAGGCCTATCATATGATACAGCTACCAATGTGCTCTCTGGTACACCAACTGGAGTGACAAATCAAACAGCCTATACTTACACTATTACAACAGCTGGGAGTGGGTGTGATGTAGCAACAATTTCTGGCACGATTAACGTAAATCCACTTGATGAGTTAATTACCACTGACAATACAGCACAAGTAGTTTGTGAGGGCGTTGCAATTACACCAATTGTATATAACCTTACAGGTGGTGCCACAGGAGCTACGCTGACTTGGGATCAAACACCTGCTGGTATAAATCCAATTGCAATTGCAGGTGGAAATGCGACAATTTCAGGGACCCCAACAGCTAATATTACTACGCCCACAACATACACATATACACTAATTAGCACTGGTGGAAGTTGTCCAGACACAAAAACTGGAACTATTACGGTTAACCCAGATGGAGAAATAACATTATCAAATGGGACTCAAAATCAAACATTGTGTGAGGATACTGCGATAACTCCAATTGAGTTTACTCTTGCTGGAGGCGCGACTTCTTCTAGTATTAGTTGGGACGTTACCCCTACAGGCCTTAGTTATAATACTACTACACACACCTTATCAGGCTCACCAACTGGAATAGCAAACCAAACAGCATATACCTACACAATTACAACAGCTGGCAGTGGATGCACCGCTGGAACAATTTCTGGCACTATTACAGTTGATCCTTTAGATGAGCTAGCAATTAATGATCCAGCAACTCAAATACAAACAGTATGTGCTGGAGATCCAATTCAAAATATTGTGTTTACTTATGGAGGTGGAGCCACTGGATCTACACTATCATGGGATTTAGACCCAGGTTTAGGGTTTATTGACGGTGGACCAGGTTCTTCAGCAACTATTTCAGGAACTCCTGCAGTAAACATTAATACTACAACTACTTACACTTACACGCTAACCAGTACTGGCGGAAGTTGTCCGGATGTTAAATCTGGAAGTATTACCATTAACCCTGATGGTGAAATAAGCTTATCAAATGGAAGCCTAGACCAGACAGTTTGTGAAGACACTGCAATAATACCAATTGAGCTGTCCATTGCTGGTGGCGCTAATTCTTCAGGACTAGTTTGGACAAATGGAACACCTGGCGGTTTAATATATAACTCTACAACTCATACGTTGTCGGGAACAGCCACTGGAGTTACCATTCAGACGGCATACCCATATACAATAACAACATCAGGAAGTGGATGTACAGCTGGAACAATTTCTGGTACGATCACAGTTAATGCACTTAATGAGCTAACTACTACAGGAGTTGTAAACCAAACAATTTGTGAGGGTGATGCGATTTCTGATTTAATTTTCACTATTGCTGGAGATGCAACAGCAGCAAGTTTGGTTAATAATCCTGCCGGACTATCTCTTGCCAGTAACAATGACGGAACATTTACACTAAGTGGTTCACCATCAGCAGCAATTAGTACCCAAACTATTTATAACTTTAACGTAACAGCTATTGGTAACGGATGTAATACTGCCACAATACCAGTTTCAATCACTGTTAATCCTGATGATGAGATATCACTAGCCTCTGGTGATGCAAATCAAATAGTGTGTGAAGGGGAAACAATTGTTCCTATTGTACATAATATTGGAGCAAATGCGACAGGTTCATTTATAACATGGGATGTTACACCAACAGGTCTTAATTATAATTCAACTACTCACACCTTATCTGGAACTCCGATCGGAGTAAATACTCAAACAGTTTATACTTATACTATCACAACTTCAGGTAGTACTTGTTCTACAGATTTTGTTTCGGGAACAATAACTGTTAACCCAGATCATGAAATGAGTGTAACAACAGGAACGACCACACAAACACTATGTGAAGGAGATGCAATTTCTAATATTGTGTTTACTGTTTCTGGTGGCGCATCAGCTGCTACTATAGTCGGACAACCTACAAACATTCAAATCGCTAATACAGGCGGAGGTACATTTACAGTTAGTGGTATAATAAATGAAAACATAGGTGCTTCAAAAACATATAATTTCGATGTGGTCTCACAGGGCAACGGATGTGATGATATAACGACACCGGTGTCAATTACTATTAATCCTGACGACGAGGTTTCATTAACTTCTTCAAATGCGTTACAAACAATTTGTGAAGGGGACGCTATAGCTCCAATAACCTATGCTTTAGCAGGTGGTGCTACTGGCGCAACAGTCAGTGGATTACCCACGGGTACTAGCTTTAGTGTTAATGCAGGAGTTTTAACTATTTCGGGCACACCATCAAGTGATATTACAGCATCAACTTCGACTACCTACACTGTTACAACAACTGGTGGATGTACTACCGACACCCTACAAGGAACCATTACTGTAGAGCCAGATCATGAAATGAGTTTGACCTCTGGTTCAATTTCACCAACTTTATGTGAAGGCGACCCAATAACAGATATTATCTTTACTGTTGCAGGCGGTGCTACATCAGCTACAGTTCCAAACTTACCTACAGGGCTCGCACAGAGTTTTAATAACGGTACTAAACAACTTACAATTACTGGAACTCCTTCAGTTTCTATTACCGCACAGACCATCGTTCAATTTGATGTGGTCTCCCAGGGCAACGGATGTGATGCTATAACAACAACGGTGTCAATTACTATTAATCCTGACGACGAGGTTTCACTAATTTCTTCAAATGCGTTACAGACAATTTGCGAAGGGGACGCTATAGCTTCAATAACCTATGCTTTAGCAGGTGGTGCTACTGGTGCAACAGTCAGTGGATTACCAGCAGGTGTCAGCTTTGGTGTAAATGCTGGAGTCGTAACTATTTCGGGTACACCATCAAGTGATATTACAGCATCAACTTCGACTACCTACACTGTTACAACAACTGGTGGATGTACTGCCGATACCCTACAAGGAACCATTACTGTAGAGCCAGATCATAATATGGTTATTTCAGCTGGATCAGCTTCACAAACAATTTGTGAAGGGGATGCAATTTCAGATATTGACTTTACTGTCTCTGAAGGAGCTGCCGGTACAGCACCTATTTTAGTTGGTGCCCCTGCTGGTATTCAAATCGCATTAACTGGTGGGGTTTATAGGGTGAGTGGTACAATAAATGAAAATATTGGAGCTTCGCAAACATATAACTTTGATGTGGTCTCACAGGGTAATGGTTGTGGTGATATTTCATCCCCAGTTTCTATCACTGTTAACCCTGCAAAAGAAATAGCACTTACATCACCTACTAGTACTACAGCTCAAATAATTTGTGAGGCAGAATCTATTACCCCAATTACTTATGCGTTTTCCGGTGGTGCTACAGGAGCAACAGTTAGTGGTTTGCCCTCAGGTATTGTTTCTACTGTAAGTGCCGGAGTATTGACCATTTCAGGCACACTTACTGATAATATTAATGCAGACACTCAATATTCCTACACTGTTACTGTAACTGGAGGATGTCCAACTTCTGCAGTAACTACAACGGGTACAATAGATGCACTTGCAAATCATAATATGGTTATCTCAGCAGGATCAGCTACACAAACCCTATGTGAGGGTGCTGCAATAGCAGATATTGACTTTACTGTTTCAGAAGGAGCTACCGGACTACCTATTTTAGTTGGTGCGCCTTCAGGTATTACTATAAGTTTAGTTGCAGGCCCTCTTTACAGATTAAGCGGTACAATAAATGAAAATATTGGAGCTTCGCAAACATATAATTTTGATGTGGTCTCCCAAGGTAATGGTTGTGACCAAGTCACCACTCCTGTATCAATTACTGTAGACCCTGATCAGGAACTTACACTTACATCAGCAAACGCCTCACAAATAATTTGTGAGGGGGATTCTATTACTCCTATAACTTACGCTTTAGCTGGAGGTGCGACTAATGCTTCAGTCACTAACTTGCCTACTGGAGTTAGTTATACTGTTAGTGCTGGAGTGGTTACAATTTCAGGCACCCCTACTGACGATATTACAACCTCAACTCCGACCACATTTACTGTTATTTCAACTGGGTCATGTACTGCTGCACCACAATTACAAGGCACCATTACTGTAGAACCAGATCATGATATGACTTACACCGGAGGAAATGTTACACAAACATTATGTGAAGGAGTTGCAATAACTGACATAGTCTTTACTCCCAGTGCAGGAGCTACGATTGTTGTTGGTGAGAATCTTCCAGATGGATTAACAGTTTCTCCTAATGCAGGTGCCGGAACATTTACCCTTAGCGGAACTCCTACAGCTGCAATTAGCTCTCAAACAACGTATAATTTTAATGTTACTACCCAAGGTAATGGATGTACAACTGCCCCCATTGCAATATCAATAGTTGTTAATCCAGATGATGATATTTCGCTTACTTCTAACAATAACGAGTTGCAAACTGTTTGTGAAGGAGAAGCTATTGAAAATATCACATATATATTAGAAGGTGGAGCCAATGGTGCATCAGTGAGTGGATTACCTAATGGAGTGAATTTTAGTGTTAACTCTGGAATAGTTACAATATCGGGTACCCCTACCGATAATATCACAACCGCTACTGCAAGTAATTACACTGTAACAACTTCAGGGAGTTGTTCCAATACAACCCGATCAGGGACAATTACAGTTGAGCCTGGGGGTGTCATAGCTTTAACAACAGCAAATGATAATCAAAATATTTGTGAAGGATTAACTATTGACCCCATAGTTTATGCATTAACGGAGGGAGGAGATGCTCTAGTTGTCAACAACCTCCCATCTGGTATTGTATCAAGCTGGAGTTCAGTAAATGGTCAACTAACAATTTCTGGTACGCTAACTGGAGATTTGGCATCAAACCTAGCGGGCACAACATACACATATAGTGTTGAAATCTCAGGGGGATGTGGCGATGGCCAAAACATAACTGGTTTTATTCACGTTAATGCGGATTCAGAAATAGGACTTAATTCTACTGGATTGGAAAACCAAACAGTATGCGAGGGGGAAGCAATAGACCCAATTATTTTCCAAGTTGCAGGAGGTGCAACTGGCGCTGTACTTGAAGCTGCAAATGACACAAATGGAGATGGGAATATTGATAGCTTAGATTTACCAGCTGGAATAAACACTTCATATAATTCATCTACTAAGGAATTTACAGTAAGTGGAACAATAACTAGTACTGCAGATTTTGGAACTCATCCAAATGGCAGACCATTTGCATTTAAGGTAACTACGACTGGAAATTCGTGTGCCCCACCTAGGTCTGAGGTTATGTACAATGATGGTACGGGTAACAATAGAAGTGGATTAATTACGATTTCCCCAAAGCAAAAAATCGAACTGTCTTCACTTGCAAGTACAGAAAATCAAACTGTTTGTGAGGGAGTTGCAATTGTCGACATACAATACCAACTTTCTCAGGGGGCAGTTGGTGCTAGTGTAACTGGTCTGCCTGCCGGGTGGGCACCAGTAGTTACAAATATTGATGCTAACACTAAATTATTAACTATATCTGGAGATGTTTCTGGAATAACTACTCAACAGATATTTAATTATCAAATTACCACAACAGGAATTAATGGATGTTCTGATATTGCTTCAGGATCTATTACTGTTAATCCTGAGCCGGCTGTCGTATTAAATAGCTCATCATCAAGTGTACAGATTTGTGAGGGAGTAGCCGTAAATCCAATTCTTTATCAATTAACAGAAGGGGCTGTCGGAGCAGTTGTAACAGGACTTCCGCCAGGTTTAAATTATTCTATAGATACTAGTACCAAAGTAATAACTATTTCTGGCACTCCAACTAGTGATGTAAGTACTCCTACAGATTTTCCTTATTTAGTAACAACTAATGGAAGTCTATGCCCACCTGCATCAGGTGAAGTATCCTATGACGATGCAACGGGAAATAATAGAAGTGGTGTTATTACAGTAAACCCTGATGGTGAAATAACACTTACATCTGGGAATAATAATCAAACTATTTGTGAGGGTGATACTATTTCAAATATTACGTTTACTGTTGCAGGTGGTGCTGTTCAAAATGACACTTATATAAATTGGCTTGGACAAATACCAAATGGAATTACTTTTGACCCTTCAACTTTAACAATTTCAGGAACTTTTTCTAATGATATTTCTGTTACTACACTATATGATTATGAAGTAATAACTGCTGGCAGTGGTTGCCAATCATCAAAGATTAGTGGAACTTTAACAGTTAATGCTGGTCCTGATCTTGAATTGCAATCAGGTGGACTAAATCAGACCTTGTGCGAACTAACATCTATTCAACCTATCCAAGTTGGATGGAGTGGAGGCGCAACTAGTGCAAATGTTTCAGCTTTACCTGCAGGCCTAACGTCAACTATATCCGGGTCTTCTTTAATAATTTCTGGGACACTTCTTACAGATGAAACAGGAAGTAGCCCAACAACCTACAATTATACTATTACATCAGTCGGTGGTTGTGGAACTCCGCAAACGCTTAACGGATCAATTATTGTAGAACCTGGCCCAAATATTGAAATAACATCTGATAACGCTACACAAGATGTATGTATTGGAGTTGCAATAGATCCAATACTTCTAAGTGTTGAAAACACTAATGCTGCAAACATACTAATTACGGGCCTTCCACCTGGTCTAGTGTATACTGCCCAGGGATCAAATGGTGGGACTATAACCGGTACTCCTTCACAAACTGTAACTACAACTACTGCTTATAATTATGTAATTCTGTCTACTGGTAGTAGCTGTGTAGAAGTTAAATTAGAAGATTCGTCGCAGCAAATAACTGTAATACCTAAAGGAACTGTTACTCATCAATCAGGACTTATAGATACTGATGGGGATAACATAGTTGATCAAACCCCAATATATTGTGAGGGAAATACAATTGATAATATTGTATTTGATATACTTGAGTCAGCTGACGATGCTGAAGTGCTAAACCTTCCTGATGGTATTAATTATGTAATCTCTGGCGGCCAGGTTACGATTTCTGGAACTTTAGATGTAGTTGTCGATCAAGACTTGGATGGAGATGGATTAGTTGATCAATTAGTTTACTCTGTTGATATTATCCCAACCAGCAGCGGCACACCCTGTGAACAAGTTCCTCAGAGCTTTAATTTTATTATCGCACCAAATCCTTTGAAGAATTTAGAAAATACGATAAACTTAGAATACTGTAATGAAAGTTTAGTTGGGGATATAAATGGCAATAATATTATTGACTCAGGTGAGCTTAGCCCTATTGAAATTCAGTTATATAGTGATTTTGTAAATGATGGAGGAGTTGATCCATATGTTGCTGTTACAGGGCTTCCTAACGGATTATTTGGTTTGTTTGATACTACCGCTAACAAATTAACAATTAAAGGTAAAATTGATGAATCGACTTATGGAGATTTCAATATACAATTAGAGGCTTTTGGAGCATGTAATTCCACAGTAAGCCTAGGCACAATTAAAGTTATTGAGAAAGTTGATTATACAGTACTTGGCGGCTCTGGTGAGGAGAATCAGACTGTATGTTTTGGAAATGCAATAACTCCAATTAATTATCAACTAACAGGAATTTTAGGTTCGACAAACATTCAAATTGATTGGACAGATAACTCAGGCACACCAATTTCACCACCTACTGGAATATCTATAACTTCAATTGCTGATATCATTTCTACAAGTAAAATAGATATAACAGGAACATATATCACACCTGTAACCACAACAACAGTATTTAATTATGAAATCCAACTGTTTGAAGGTTTATGTTCAACATACATAAGAGGTTCATTAACAATTAAGCCTGAACCACAAATATTAGACTCAATCTTAGATGAGCATTCATTTTTGAGTACCTGCTCTGGCAATAGTTATATTAACCTTGGTTATTTAGTTGATGCTGACGGCGATGGCATTGCAGATATTATAGATATTGATGATGATGCTGATGGAATAGAAGATGGTGTAGATATTGATAATAATCCAACCTATTCTGATTCTGACGGAGATGGAATTATAGACCCATGGGATGCAGATGTTGACGGAGATTCTAATGTAGATCTTGGTAAAACAGACGCAAATGGAGATGGTATTTCAGACAACTTTACTTCTCTTGATTCTAATGCTGATGGAATCATAGATTCGGCGCAAATTACTGGAAATGACATTAATGGTGACGGTATTGATGATGATTATGATTTTGATGTAATAGATTCTGCCAATGCTTACAGTCATGTAATTAATTATAATTGGTTTTATGCCCCTGACTCTGACAAAGATGGTATTGTAGACGCTGTTGATGCTGATTCTAATGGTGACGGAATTACAGATTCAGGTAAAATAGACACTGATAATGATGGAATTATTAACGATGCTGATGTTGATCAAACTTCAGGGTTGGATCTTAATTCTGACGGAATTGATGATACGTATTTAAAAGACAATGCATACAATTTGTTCAGCCTACAACCAAATATTAGTAATTTAAGCGAAGGCCTATATAAAGTAAGTGTTGAAACAATCACAGGGTGTAGTATAGAGAGAGAATATGAAGTTGTGGCTTCTACAATTGATGTTGAAATCATTGTTATTCAATCATGTAATTCCACAGGGTCAATTGAAATAGATTCAATTGAACCAATTGGTACCTATGAAATCATTTGGTATGAATTTGTAGATACTGATTCAGATGGATTAGCAGATGCTTATGTCGAAATTTCAGGAAGTTCCAATTCTACAGCTTTAAATGATCTGGCGTCTGGAGAATATAGGGTAGAAATAAGAGAATCGGGCTCTACAAGCTGTGCATTCAGTCAAGATATTTCAATGCTTGAGAATGATTTTTATATATCAAATATTTTAGCTGTCGATGCGACAACCTGTTCACCAGAAGATCCAAATACAGGACAAGCAATGGGATCTGTTACATTTGATATTTCTGGACCTGAAATGGTAGCAAGCTATCTGGTCTACAAAGCTACTGATACTGACAACGATGGTATTGCAGATGTTATTGATGTAGATCAGACTGGAGGGACAGATTCAGATGGAGATGGAATTGATGATATCGCTGATGCAGATCAAACTGGTGGAACAGATGTAAATGGAGACGGAATTGACGACTTTGTTGATATAGATGGAGATGGAATTGATGATTTACGGGCTGCTGCTTTACTTGATCCCTCACCTGTTACAATGCCAGTTGATGACACTACACCGAGTAATGCAACATCAACTCCTTATTCTGATACATTAGATTTAATTCCAGGGAGTTACCTTATTGAAACGGCTTACTCTAATCCAGTTACAAATCAATGTAATGTTTCGGATGTGTTTACAATATTTAGCCAGGCTGTAGAGTTCGATCAAGATCTCTTAGACGATATCAAATCTAATTTAGCTAGCTGTTTAAATACTAAATCAATTGATTTAAATCCAACTTCTCCAAACCCACCAGTTTTATCAAACTACAATAACATAAGTTCTTTTATATGGTATTATGCCACAGATAGTGATTTAGACGGAATTGTAGATGCAGCTGATTTAGATCAAAATCCTGGAGGTGGTGATTCAGATGGAGACGGAATCATTGATGCTGCAGATGTTGATTTTACGGCTGGTGTAGATGGAAATTCAGATGGAGTTGACGATGCTTATTTAGATGGTAATAACTTACCTAACAATGCATATAGTCTTTATGGCTCAGGCCCTAAAATTGAGAATTTATCAAATGGGATTTATAAAGTTTCAATTGAAATCTCACCCACTTGCACAATTACAGAAGATTTCACAGTAGTTACAACAGATCTTCAAATAGAATTATCACAAGAAGATGTTAGCTGTGGAAACTTAGGCTCCATCACAGTGGACTCAATTGATCCGGTAGGCCCTTATGCTGTATACTGGCACAATATTTCAGATATTGATTTAAATGGTGAAATTGATTTGTATGAACAACTACCTGATTCAGATGGAGATGGAATACCTGACACAATAGACTCAAGCAACAATCTTAGTTCTCCTGATTCAGATGGAGATGGAATAATTAATGATGCAGATGTTGATCAGACAGGTGGAGATGATACACTTATTACTGGAATTGATGACGATTACTTACTGTCAAATTTCTTTAGAATAAATTCATTCAATGGTTTATTTAGCGCAAATAACTTAAGTGCTGGTGTGTACAGGTTATTAATTGAAAACACTAGCAGTAATGGCTGTGCACTAAGTCAAGATGTTACAGTTCTTGCTGATGAGTTTTCTCTTGAAAATATTTCAATAGCTGATGCCACTACATGCTCAATAGAAGACACAGTTTCTGGATTAAGGATGGGTTCTATATCGTTTGATATTTCAGGAACCTACATGGTTGATAATTATGTTATTTATAAGGCCTCTGACTCGGATAACGACGGAATCGCAGATATAATTGATGTTGATCAAACTGGAGGAACTGACACTGATGGAGATGGAATTGATGACCTCGCTGATGTTGATCAAACAGCTGGCTTAGATCTTAACTTAAATGGTATTGATGATAATTATGATGCAACTTTAAAAAATGCAGCTTTATCTGATCCTAGCCCAATCACAGTACCAGTTGTTGACACCACTCCAGTCAATGCTACAGCAACACCATTTTCAGACACATTAGAACTCATTCCAGGCACTTATGTTATGGCAATCGAGTATTCTAACGCTAATACTCCTGGTTGTAACTATATAATAGAAGACTCTTTATTTACAATCTCGTATTTCCCTGTTGAGTTTGATCAAACAGCCATAGATGCAATTAGAGCAGATTTAGCCGGTTGTTTGGCCACAAAACAAATTGACCTTGGTATAACTGGAACAATTTCTAATCCTCAAATGGTAGATTCATACATCTGGTACTATGCGGCCGATATTGATTTAGATGGTATTGTAGATGCAGCTGATTTAGATCAAAACCCTGGAAGTGGAGATACAGACAATGATGGAATTATAGATGCTGCAGATATCGATTTGACAGGTGGAACTGATCTTAACCTTGACGGAGTGGATGACGATTACCTTAATAATCCAATTAATAATGCATTTAATCTATTTGGCACAGGTACACTAGTAGAAAACTTAAATAATGGGATATACAAAGTTTCAATTGAGACTGTTTATGGGTGTATAATTGAAGAAAGCTTTGATGTTTCATCATCTGCCTATGAAGTTGAAACTACAATAGTAGATCAGTCATGCGGAGTACAAGGATCTATCACCATTGACTCAATTGAGCCAATTGGCAATTATGTTGTTTATTGGCATGAAATAACAGACGCAGATCTTAATGGTATTCCAGATAGATATGAACAACTGCCTGATTCAGATGGAGATGGAATAACTGATGCTATAGACTCAAATAACAATCCAAGCTCTCCTGATTCAGATGGAGATGGAATAATTGATTTAGCAGATGTTGATCAAACTGGTGGGGCAGACAGTCTAATTAGCGGCATTGATGATGAGTATTTGCTTGTAAATATCTTAAGAGTTAATTCATTTAACAACTTATTTACTATCGATGACTTAGGTCCTGGTGTCTACAGGCTTGAAATTCAAGAATCCGGCTCAAATCAGTGTGGTTATAGAGATGATTTCACAATTTTATCAGATCAGTATTCACTATCCGTTACTTCAACTACAAATGCTACAATATGCTCTAATATTGATCCAGTTACATCACTTAATATGGGCTCAGTTACTTTTGATGTTGACGGCACTTACATGATAGATAGCTATCTATTGTACAAAGCATTAGACAGTGATAGAGATGGATTAGCAGATATTATTGATATAGATCAAAATACAGCTAGTACAGACACGGATAACGATGGAATTATAGACACTGCAGATGTTGATCAAACTGCAGGAATTGATGTTAATGGGGATGGAATTGATGATTCATACAACCCTGTATTGGAGACTGCTGCACTTGCAGACCCCTCACCAGTTACAGTCCCAGTTGTTGATACAACACCAGCAAATGCCATATCAACTCCATTTACTGATACGATTGATTTAATACCAGGCAGCTATGCAATTGAGCTGGTATACAATAGTCCACTTTCAACCGGGTGTACATATCCTGTAGAAAATCTTTTGTTTACAATTTTCAACGACGGGCTTATAATTGAAACTGAATTAAGTAAGCTAGTTTGTTATGGGACTGAAGATGCATCAATTTCACTAAGTATTAGTAAACTTGAGCCAAGTACATTCTACACTGTAAAGTGGACAGAAATTGACCCTGTCACAAATATTCCAGGGGATTTTGAAAAAACTCAGGTATTTAGCACAACTGCTGACCACGACAGTACTTTTGAGCCGAAGACATTTTCAGCAACAAATTTAGTTTCTGGCAGATATAAAGTTGAAGTTTGGAAAAATGAAGACCCCGGTTGTAGATATGAGTTTGAAGATATTGATATAGAGATTATACAACCTGTTCAAATTATACCTAGGCCATTTACTGCTGATGAAATTAGTGGAGACAAAGTAGAGATTGTTGGCGATAACGGCACCAAGTATGTTTACTCACCAGATAATCAAAACGGTGGGTTTGTTATTAATCCATCGTGCGACACCTTTGTTGATGATGGTGAAATTAAAGTACAAATTCTTGGTAATGACTCTTTAAACAAAGAAATTAAGTGGTATCTGTACCAACTTGGAGATGATTGTTTGACTTACACAGTTGAGGCAAAAGATTTCGATATTGATGGTATTCCAAATTACGCCGATTCTGATTTAGATGGTGATGGAATTCCTAACTCTGGTGATATTGATCAAACTGGAGGTACTGACGCGGATGGTGATGGTATAGATGATATTGCCGATGTTGATCAAACTGGTGGTTCTGATACAGATAATGATGGTATTGATGATTCGTTCGATACCTTAGACGCAGATAAGGATGGCATCTTAAATGCCGCAGATTTAGACCCTAACGATCCTAATATAACTTCTATAAGTCTAAACAATTCACTAGGAATAGTTACTTATCAAAATTGTGCTCAAGATTACATTAATGTTGGTTTAACTCATCAAAATACCCAATCAAGTGGATTAACTATTTGTGCAAAACCTGGTGAAATTGTTCTAGATGCTCAAGCATCTGAATTTTTCACATACTCAGGAGGGACTCAATCTTGTTCATTAAGTGCTTGGGTTGAACTTCCTGATTTTGAAGGAATAAATTATTTGAAAAACTTAGCTGAAGGTAAATACAAAGTTGTTGTAACAGAAATTGACCCAATTGACCCTGTCAGAACTTGTTCCTACGAAAAAGAAATTGAGCTAATTAGAGATGCTGTCATTTATGACAATGTTAGGATTGATCAAAATATATGTATTGGTGAAACAGGGGTTGTTACCATAGATTTAATAAGATTCGTAGGACTACCACAATTTAATTACAACGGAATAGATATAATAGCTACAGAAATTCCTGGTGATAATAATACTCCAGGAGAAGTAACTACTTATCAGTTCACCATAGATCCAGTTGAGGATGCATTGCTTTATGTTTCAAATCAAGAGGGATGTAACACAGTTATTGATCCAGCTCTTATTTACACTGAGTTACCAGATCCAGACTTTGTGTATACAAGCGAATCATATGCTTTATATAATATTATACCTAAGGACGAGAATGTTCGATTTGAAGTAACTTCAAACACCTCAAATTACTCATCAATTGAATGGGATTTTGGAGACATTACTGCATTAGAGTATGGAAATAAAGTTGAGCACTCATATTTAGCCGATGGAATTTATGAAGTTAAACTCACAGTTTACAATGAAGCAGGTTGTTCAAAAGAAATCATAAAACAAATCACTATAGGAGATGGATATTTATTGTTAATTCCAAATGTATTTACACCAAATAACGACGGAATTAATGATGTTTTCGAACCCAAATTTTCTGGATTCAGAACGATTTCGATGAGTATTTTTAATGCGTATGGAAATTTATTACATGAATCACCAGAGAGTGGCGGAGTAGATGCGGTTGGCACATCAATCAAACCCACAATTATTCCATGGGATGGTGCTAATGCTGATTTAAGTAGTAAAATGTACATATATCACATTATCGGTACAATCGTAAATGGTGAGGTTATTGTAAAAACAGGCACATTACAAATTCTTAAATGATGAGAAAAATTTTCATGCTTATTGGATTTTCTATCGTGAGTTTTATGTGCTCTGGTCAACAGACATATTACAATCAGACAAGGCAAACTCAATTTTTGAACCCTAGTTATTACGGGATAAATGGAAAATCTTTTGCCGGTGTGAGCTATAATAGCTTGTCATATAAGACAAATGAAAAAATTGACTCTAAGATTTTTTATGGTGCAGTCAGTTTTGAGAACGCTAATTTTAGTCTTGGAATAGATTTTAATAATTTCCAAATCAATACATATGGGCTAGTAAACAATACAATCAACTTGACTTATGTGTACAGAGTTAAGCTTTTAAATGAAATGTATTTTTTACCGGGCTTAAGTGTTGGAGTTGGATTTAATCAAATTGAGAATCCAGACTTAATCTTTGGTGATCAATTAAATTTACTTACTGGCTCGATTGCTACTTCGTCAAGTGACCCGCTTTTTTTTAGTGAATTAAGCACTAACTTTTTTGATCTAGGGGCATCTGCATTGATTTACAATGAAAGTTTCATGTTTGGTGTTGCTTTAAAGCATTTGAATTCACCTGATATTTCATATAATCAAGAATTTGAATTAAAAAGGCCAATTAGTTTTTCAGGTGTCATTGCCTACGAAAGAGATATAAATTATTTCGGAAGAAGTTTTTTACCTGAAAATTCATATTTATATCTTATTGCATCACTTTATTCTACAGAGAATTTTATGAAAGTTTATGCAGGCCAGGAGTTATTGTTGGGTGGATTTTCATTTGGCTTACATCAACTTTACACAAAGAATGAATTGTCTAATGCAATGCTTGTTGGACTAAATGCCTCAGTGAGTGTTGAACAATTTGAATTCAGCTTTGGTTATAATATGCCTATTTCTCAAAATCTAACAGTTTTCCCTCCAAATGTCTTTGAAATTTCAATGATTGTTAAATTTGACAGGTTTTTAAGAAACAACAAAGGTTTCTTCAAGCATTTAAAAACGGATAATCTGTAAAAATTTAAAAAAAAAACGCAAAATTTTATCTCTTTTAACACGCTATATATAAAAAACATTATATTTGCAGTTATTAAACAAGAATTTATTTAAATTTAAATACAATAAAAATGATTAAACGACTTCTCTTACTTACTGCGATATTTGGCTTTGCAGTATCTTGTAATGATTACGAGGATGATTTTGCAAACCTTAACGACCAACTTGATGGTGTTAATGCAAAACTTGATAACATCCAAACTGCCGTTGACGGTATTGCGGGAGTTCAACTCGAGTTATTAAACATAAATTCAGCATTAGCTGCTATATCTTCATCAATTGCTGATTTACCAACTGTAGAGGATATTGCGGGTCTTGCTAATCTCATAAATTCAACAAGTTCTTCATTGGCTGCTCAAATGACCGATCTAGACAGTGATTTACAGGCTGTAGCGGCAAGTATAATTGCTGAGCTTGGTGACTTGGAAGATATTATTGCAAATGGCTTTCTTGCCGTTAATACTTCTTTATCCGCTCTTGATGCTAATATTCAAATTATTGATGGCGAAATTTCTGTTCTCCAAACAGGAGTACTTGATTTAGCTTCTGCAGTAGCGATTGTTGATGGTAAGATTGTTGCTGTTGACAATGAATTAGATACTTTATTGAGTAACTTAACTGGCCAACTTGCAGCTCAACTTACTGACATTACTGCTCAATTTGCTGCAGTAACTGGAGAAATAGATGCAAACCAAGCTGAAGCTCTAATCTGGTACCTTAACACAATGGCTGGCATTGCTAGAGTTGAAGTTGATTTAGAAGCTATAAATGCTCAAAATGTTCAAGTTCTTCAACAACTTGCTGGTATGCTTACTGTTATTAATGATGGTTTTGCCACTCAGAGCGCAGAACTTACTGCGGCTGAACAGGCAATACTTGCTGATATTGCTCTAATTCAAACTGATCTCACTCAAACCTTAGCTAAAATAACAGGTTTAGAAATATTAGTAGCAACTATTGAAGCTTCTATTGACGGAACTGGTGGTGTTGACGAACAATTAGCAGCAATAAATGCACTAATTGTTACATTACAATCTGATCTAACTACACTGTTAGAATCAACAACTACTATATATCAAGGAGATCTTAATATTAGAAATCAAGCTGAATTAGATTATGCACTTGAACTTGATGACAAAGTAATGGTTATTAATGGTAATGTAGAAATAAATAGCACTTTTGCTACTGGAGCTGCACTAACCAGTCTTAATAGCGTAATTACAAAAATGGTTACTATTACAGGTAATGTTACTGTCACAAGTACTGCTGATCTTGACATGGATAGCCTTAATAGCGTTGGAGGAAATTATGCTGTTGCAGGATTCAATATTACTGATTCCGCACTAATTACAGTTGGTGGTAATGCAACTTTAGCTTACGCTACTGACGCATATAATGAGCCAAATCTTGTAAATGTTGGTGGAACATTAACAATTACTGATAATGGTTCTGCCACTGTTGATTTTAGTGGTGTTGCTACTGCAGCTGGTTTTGCTGTCAGTAACGGTGCTGCAGTTACAGATGTATTAATTAACGTTGATACTATCTCTTTAGGTGCTGGTATTGTTGATGCTGACATTGCAAATGCTTTAACACTTAGTATTACAGCTGACACAACTGATGCAATTAGTATTGCAACTTCTACTTCAATTGTAATTACTGGAGACACCTTTGATGTTGGTGATGTAACAATTTCTGCAGCTGGTGTTACTTCTACACTAGAAGATATTACTGGTAACATATTAATTTCTGCTGATGCACTTGTATTTGCTGCAAATGACCTTGGTGTTGCTGCTGTTGCTGCAGCCGGTAATGCTCCTGCTGTTCCTGCTGCTCCAATAAGTGTTGCGATTACATCTGATGGTCAGAATATTGATCTTAATGAGGTTGTTGCTACATCATTTACAATTACTGACACAGGTGCAACTGCAGCTAACTTTACTGATTTAGATGTTGTAAGTATGACTGCCGACACTTTTGTTTTAAATTCAAACACCGTTGGTGCTAATAATGAAATTACAACTCCAAATAACTGGAATGTAGGTTCAACATCTATGACTGCAAAAAGGAAAATTTTATTCGAAGTATTCCTAGATGGAGCGAATGATGCTGCATGTACTACTGGTGGACACGTAAATGGAGATTTAAGTATTACAACTACTGGCACTGGTGCTGGAATTGAAACTCACACTGGATATGTCGCCGGAGATTTAAATGTCTCAGGTGCTGGTATGGTTCAGGTCAATACAATCCAGGAATCCACACTCCAAGATTTTGATGGAGATGGTGTCAACCAAAATTGGCAAGCTGTTACTGGTGCTAGAAATATAACTTCTACTGGCAACAATGTATCTGTCAACCACAAAATCATTACTTGTGATGCT
>PAAD01000034.1 GCA_002698745.1 Flavobacteriaceae bacterium | reverse complement strand
ATGAAAAATTCACGTGCTGCTCGTCATATCCTCCAATCTTTTATTAGAAAAAACAAAGTAAAACAAGTGATTAATTTAAATGAAAAGGCATAAGCTTATTGTTATTTCAGGACCTACTGCAGTTGGCAAAACTTCGTTTGCTGTTGTCTTAGCCAAGCTATTAAAGTGCCCCATATTATCCAGCGATGCCAGACAGTTTTATAAAGAAATGTTCATTGGCACTAACGTGCCATCAAAAGCGGAACAACAAGGCATTAGGCATGATTTTATACAACATCTCAGCATTCATGACTCCTACAGCGTTGGAGATTTCGAAAAAGATGCCCTATCGTTGCTAGACGAACACTTTACAAAGCATTCTATTGTTATTATGGTTGGCGGCTCTAACCTCTACAACAATGCCGTAGTGCACGGATTAGATACATTTCCAGAAGTTTCGGAAAAGACCAAAGACCATTGGCAGTTACAGTATGAGGAAAAGGGACTAAAATATTTACAGCAAGAACTTCAAAAATTAGATCCCGATTATTTTCAAACTGTTGACCAACACAATCACGTGCGGTTGTTGCGTGCATTGCACATATGTACGGTTGCTGGAAAGCCCTACTCCTCTTTTTTAGGTCAAAACAGAAAACAACGAGACTTTGATGCCATTAGCATTGAGATTAGCATGCCCAGAGAGCAATTGTATAACAATATCAATAGGCGTGTTGACATCATGATGGAAAAGGGCTTGCTTGCTGAAGCCAAAGTACTTCACCCGCACAAACACATTAATGCATTGAAAACCGTGGGCTATAGAGAATTATTTCGCTATTTCAATGAAGAACAAAGCTTAGAGGAAGCGGTGGCAGATATCAAAACCAACACGAGACGTTTTGCAAAACGACAACTGACATGGCTTAGAAATCATCCCTGCGTGCACAAAGTTCCTTATGATACAACAGTAAATACAGATTTAGTTAGACAACTAGGACTGGAAATATAGGTCGAGGTTATGTTGCATTCTATTTGCAAAATCTGACAAGTCAGCTTTTACAAATTTCTTTCCTGTTATATGCTCGTAAAGCTCTATGTAACGTTCAGAAACGCTTTCAATGTATTCGTCTGACATTTTGGGAAGCGCCTGCCCCTCTAGCCCCTGAAAACCATGCTCAATAAGCCAACGACGCACAAATTCTTTTGAAAGCTGTCGTTGTGGCGTTCCTTCTGATTGTCGTGTTTCATAGCCATCTGCATAGATGTAACGAGACGAATCTGGTGTGTGAATTTCATCAATAAGCACTATTTTTCCGTTCGTATCTTTACCAAATTCATACTTGGTATCCACCAAAATCAAACCTTGCTTAGCAGCCATTTCCGTACCACGTTTAAACAATGCCTTGGTGTAAGTTGCCAGTTTTACGTATTCATCTGAAGTGACAATATTTCGAGAAACCAACTCCTCAGGTGTAATATCTTCATCGTGATCGCCTTGCTCAGCTTTGGTTGCCGGTGTGATGATGGGTTCTGGAAATGGATCGTTTTCACGCATACCGTTTGGCATAACAGAACCACATAAAAGGCGCTTTCCTAAGGAGTATTCTCGAGACGCGTGACCTGCCAGATATCCCCTAACTACCATTTCTACCTTGAGGGGCGTACACGCTTTACCAACTGAAATGTTAGGATCAGGTACTGCCTCTAACCAATTAGGGACGATATCTTTTGTAGACTCAAGCATATGGGCAGCTATTTGGTTTAAAATCTGTCCTTTGTATGGAATACCTTTTGGCATCACTACATCAAAAGCAGAAAGGCGGTCACTGGCTACAATAACTAAAGTGTCATCTTGCAAATGGTAAACCTCTCTTACTTTTCCATTGTATTTACTTTTACAACCCTTAAGTTGCAAGTCAGACTGCATAATGGTTTGCATAGGCATTAGTTATGATGCTCTGTTTGTTTATAGGCCTCAATGACTTGTTTGACCAATCGGTGACGAATAACATCTTTATCATCTAGATAAATCATACCTATTCCCTTCAAGCTACCCAGTACCAGAATGGCTTCTTTAAGACCTGAAATAACACGTCTAGGCAAATCAATTTGACCAGGATCTCCGGTAATCATAAACTTGGCATTTTTACCCATGCGGGTTAAAAACATTTTCATTTGATTGTGAGTTGTGTTTTGTGCTTCATCTAGGATTACAAATGCATCGTCGAGTGTTCTACCACGCATGAAAGCCATGGGAGCAATCTGTACAATGCCATTTTCAATATAATGATCCAACTTTTCAGAAGGTATCATATCTCGCAAGGCGTTGTATAAGGGCTGCATGTAGGGATCTAGCTTTTCTTTTAAGTCTCCAGGTAAAAAGCCAAGGTTTTCACCAGCTTCAACGGCAGGACGTGTAAGTATAATACGTTTAACATGTTTGTTTTTAAGTGCTTTTACAGCCAAGGCTACACCCGTGTAGGTTTTACCTGTCCCAGCTGGACCAACAGCAAAAACCATATCATTTTTAGCCATGGCGGCAACCAATCTAGCTTGATTAAGGGTTTTGGCTTTGATGATTTTACCACCAACACCATGAAGAATTACTTTATTGTCCTCTGGATCTAAACCAAAGGAATCGTCTTCTTCGCTTTGAAGAATATTGAGGACTGTTTCATCATCGAGGGTATTGTATTTCCCATAGTGGATTACCAACCTATCTACCTGTTTCTCAAAGTGCTCTAACAGCTCCTCTTCACCAAAGGCTGTTATTTTATTGCCACGCACAACAATTTTAATTTTTGGGAAGTGCTTCTTTAATAGGGCAACGTTTTTGTTGCTTTTACCACCATAGAATTCTGTAGGATTAACCTCAGCAAGTTCAATTGTTATTTCGTTCAAATGTGTCTTTTAAATATTTAAACCACTACGGCTTCTTTTTTGGTAACTTTGTTATCAAAATTAAGCAATTTTTAGATTGCTGAATTAAGATTAGGTTATTAAAATGCCACTTATAACGCTTACTACTGATTTTGGTCTTCAAGATGCATATGTGTCAGCATTAAAGGCACAGCTTTATAACCAGTTAGAAATGCCAGAAATAGTGGACGTGTCCCACCTTATTGATCCCTTTCATATTATCCAAGCAGCCTATGTCTTGAGAGCTGTTTACAGTAGTTTCCCTCAGGGCAGTATTCACTTTGTGGGCATAAACTTTAACCAAACTCCCGATCAATCCCTTATTGTTGCTGAGCTGAATGATCATTTTTTTGTTTGTGCGGATAACGGTTTTTTATCGCTCTTGGAACCCGATCTTAAACCCTCCAAAACTATTGTACTTAATGACTCAAATTACAACGACCTAACACGTGGCGTTGAAGCCATCGCCCATGTCCATCGTGGTGGAGCTTTAAGTGTTATTGGCACCCCCATAACAAAACTCAAGCAACTCACGCAACATCTTCCATCCGTCCACACCCATGGCAACGAGATACATGGATACGTATTGCATGTAGACAGGTTTGGAAATATAGTTACAAACATTACCAAAGAACTATTTCAAAAGATTAGAAGAAATCGCCCATTTGTAATTCATGCACGAAACCATGTTTTTAAAGAAATATTTAACGATTACCACGAGGCAATTCGTTACGATAAACCTAAGGCGCAACGAGAGGAGGTAGGAAAAAAACTAGCACTTTTCAATACACAAGGATTTTTAGAGCTTGCCGTATTTAAAGGAAGTCCGAACTATGGAGGTGGTGCAAGCAAACTTTTCGGCCTTTCGTACTTTGACCCCATACGTGTAGCGTTCATAAATGATGCCTAGCTGTTGATAAAATTGTTTTAGGAAAGCGTGTGTAACCAATATATTTGTAAGTAAAGAAACTAGAACATGAAATTCATTGTATCAAGCACACATCTACAACGCCAACTGCAAACCTTAAGCGGCGTTTTAAATACGAGTAACACATTACCTATCTTAGACCATGTACTGTTTGAATTAGCGCCCCAACAACTTAAAATTACGGCCACCGACCTTGAAACAACCATTAGTGCTACAATAAAAGTAGAATCAACTACTGAAGGTAAACTAGCTGTGCCTGCAAGACTCCTGCTTGATACATTAAAGACATTTCCAGAACAACCCTTAACATTTTCTCAATCAACCAATAATACACTTGAAATCAGCTCTGAACAAGGTAAATATGCCTTAGCATATGCCAATGCAGATGAATACCCACAATCTGCTGAGATTGTTGATGCTTCAAGCTTAACCATAAAAGGCGATAATTTAGCAACAGCCATCAACAACACCATCTTCGCTAGCGGAAATGACGACTTGCGTCCTGTTATGAGTGGTGTATTTTTTCAGCTTTCTTCTAGCGGTATGACATTTGTTGCTACTGATGCGCACAAATTAGTAAAGTACGAAAGAACAGACGTAGTTGCAGCTGAAACTGCTGAGTTTATCATGCCCAAGAAACCATTAAATCTACTAAAGTCTGTGCTTATTGGTAGCGAAGAGGACGTGACGGTTAATTATAACAACAGCAATATTCAGTTTTCTTTTGATAATTCCTTAGTGACCTGTAGGCTTATTGATGGAAAATATCCAAATTACGAGGCTGTTATCCCCAAGGAGAACCCCAATGTAATGAGTATCAATCGTATGCAACTTTTAAATACGGTCAAAAGGGTAAGCATATTTTCAAACAAAACAACACATCAAATCCGTTTGCGCATTGCGGGCGCAGAGCTTCATATTTCGGCTGAAGACATTGACTACAGTAACAAAGCAGAAGAACGTCTTACGTGCTCTTTCCAAGGTGATGATATGCAAATAGGTTTTAATGCACGCTTTCTGACAGAAATGTTAAGCAACCTTAGTTGTGATGAAATTCAATTAGAACTTTCCCTCCCTAATCGAGCGGGTATTATTACCCCTGCAGACGGGTTGGATGAAGGAGAACAAGTTACTATGCTGGTCATGCCTGTAATGCTGAATAATTAGTTACAGCATATAATCAGTCGATATAAAGTTAGATTTGTGTGTATCTAACAGTTCGCGCAATATTTCTTTATTGCTATCTGTGTCTTTTGTAGCCACGAAAGTTCTAATAGAAAAAGAGCGTAAAGCGTCTCGGACGCTTAGTGTACTCACAGCTGAGTCTTTTCTTCCTGTAAATGGATATACGTCAGGTCCTCTTTGACATGAGCTGTTAAGATTTACACGACAAACAAGGTTAGCCAAAGTATCAATTAATGGACCCAATTTATCAACATCCTTGCCAAATAAACTCACTTGCTGTCCATAAGAGGAAGCAGCCATATCGTCCAAAGGTGTATCAATATCTCGAAAAGATATCACTGGGATTACAGGGCCAAATTGCTCTTCTTCATAAACACGCATGTCATTCGATACAGGATAAAGAATTGCTGGAAAAATAAAGTTTTCTGAAAGCTCACCACCTCGTGAATTAAGTACTTTAGCACCTTTTTCTTTGGCGTCATCTATCAATTCTTGAATATACGCGGGCTTGTTAGGCTCAGGCAATGGTGTAAGCAGTGTATTATCCCAAGGCATACCCAGTTTTAAAGCATCGACTGCAGCAACAAATTTCGATAAGAAAGCTTCTTTAATAGATTCATGCACATATAAGACCTTTAATGCTGTACAGCGTTGTCCATTAAAAGACAATGTACCTGTCACACATTCTTGAACTGTTTTTTCCAAATCAGCATCCGGTAAAATGATACCTGGGTTTTTCGCTTCGAGACCCAATACCAGTCGTAACCTGCTTTTCTTAGGGTGCAGATCTTGTAAAGACATGGCAGAAGAACTGTGCCCAATAAGTGCAAGAACATCTATTTTTCCAGTTTTCATAATAGGTGTGGCTATCGTTCTTCCACGACCAAATACAATATTCACTACTCCTGGTGGAAAACTCTCTTTAAAGGCTTGTAATAAAGGTGCAATAAGCAAAACACCGTGCTTTGCAGGTTTAAAAATTGCTGTGTTACCCATAATAACAGCAGGGATAAGCAAGGCAAAAGTTTCGTTTAATGGGTAGTTGTAGGGGCCAAGACACAATACGACACCAATGGGTCCACGACGAATGTGTGCAAAAACTCCTCCGTGATTGTGAAACTTAGCACTGTCACGATCTATATCTTTGTATTCGTTAATGGTGTCAACAATGTAATCCACAGTACGGTCAAATTCTTTTTCAGAGTCTTTTTGATTTTTGCCAATTTCCCACATCAATAGCTTTACCACAATTTCGCGTTGTTGCTTCATAAGCGAAACAAAACGCTCCATACAGGCTATACGGTCTGCTACTTTCATTGTTGGCCAATCCCCTTTTCCTTTATCAAATGCATTTGAAGCGGCATCAAGAGATTTAATTGCATGAGTACCATCCATTTCAGGAACAGAACCCAAGTAAGTTGGTACAAGCAAACCATCAGAGTTAGGTGTTTGAATTGAAGAATAAACATCCGAAGATGATCCGTCCCACAGGGTTATTTCACCATTGATTAAAAAACTGTTATGATGGAAGGGAGCATCAATAGCAAATTTGGCTGGTATATTCATGTTGAATTTTTCAAAGCATTACAAAATTAAATCAAAAATTGAAATAAATCAGGATTGTTATTTAAATAATCACCAAAAAAACCTTTTTCTTTCATTCGATTTATCAACGGCTCGAAATCATTTACTGATTTTATCTGAATTCCCACTACAGCTGGGCCTTGTGCACGAATACTTTTTTTAGAGTATTCAAAAAAAGTAATATCGTCTGTTGGACCTAAAATATCTTGCACAAACTCTCTAAGTGCTCCTGGACGCTGTGGAAAACGTACAATAAAGTAATGTTTTAGATTGTTAAAAAGTAAAGCGCGTTCTTTAATTTCTGCCATTCGTGTAATATCATTATTACCACCACACACCAAACAAACTACGTTTTTTCCCTTGATGTCTGCTGACAACTGAGATAGTGCAGATACTGACATGGCACCAGCTGGCTCAACCACAATAGCATCATAAGTATACATATTCAATATGTTTTGACAAATTTCTCCTTCATCAACCAAAAGTAAATCCTCTAGAAACTGCATGCAATAATCAAAACCGTATTCACCAATGGTTTTAACAGCAGCGCCATCTACAAAAACATCAATACTGTCAAGTCTAATTCGTTTCTTGTACTGTAAAGACTGGTACATGCTTGGTGCACCTTTTGGCTCAATACCTACAAACTTGGTGTGAGGCGATTTTTGTTTAAAAACACTTATAATACCAGATATCAGTCCGCCACCACCAATGGGCACTATTATGTAATCAATGGGCTCTTTTGCCTGATGTAAAATTTCCAATGCCATGGTTGCCTGACCTGCAATCACATCCGGATCATCGAACGGATGGATAAAAGTTTTTCCTGTTTCAGCTACATAATCTTTTGCCGATTCATAACAATCATCATAAGTATCACCAACTAATTTTATAGTAACCTTATCGCCACCAAACATGGCAACTTGTGAGACTTTTTGTTGTGGTGTTGGAGAAGGCATAAAAATAGTGCCATGTATATTGTGATGACTACAGGCATATGCAACCCCTTGAGCGTGATTACCCGCACTTGAGCAAACAACACCTTTTTCACGTGCTATTTTATTTAAAAGCGATATCTTATTATACGCTCCTCTTATCTTAAAAGACCTTACCGGCTGTAAGTCTTCACGCTTCATCAAAATATTGGCATCATACAATTTACTCAACCGTTTGTTGTGTTCTAGAGGGGTTGGAATAGCAGCTTGTCCTATCCTCTTGGCCGCAGCCTCAATAATCGATAAATCTAATAATTGTCTCACTACATAATGTTTTTCATGGCAGTCATGGACGCGCGCAATTTTTTACCTATTTTTTCTACAGGGTGATTTCTAATTGCATCGTTAATGGCAATTAACTTTTTATTGTCAACGCCATTGTTATCGGAAGAGTAGGTTTTACCAATAACGGAAATATCAACACTTTGAATAAAAGAAGTTAATAAAGGCTTACATGCATGATCAAACAAATAACATCCGTATTCAGCAGTATCAGATATCACACGGTTCATTTCGTATAATTTTTTTCGTGCAATGGTGTTGGCGATTAATGGCGTCTCGTGCAATGACTCATAATAAGCAGAAGCATCCTTAATGCCAGCAGATACCATGGTATCAAATGCCAACTCTACGCCAGCACGTACAAATGCTACCATTAAGGTACCGTGATCAAAGAATGTTTGCTCATCAATCTCCTCAGCAGTAGGTAATGTTTTTTCAAAAGCTGTTTCAGCCGTAGCAGCACGCCACTCGAGTAAATTTTTATCGTTTTGAGCCCAGTCTTTCATCATGGTTAAAGAAAAATGACCAGACATTATATCATCCATGTGCTTTTGGAACAATGGCGTCATTATTTCTTTAAGCTCTTCGGAGAGCTCAAAAGCTTTAATTTTTGCAGGATTAGACAAACGATCCATCATATTGGTAACACCTCCATGCTTTAATGCCTCTGTAATAGTTTCCCAACCATATTGAATCAATTTAGAAGCATAAGCGGCATCAATACCCTCGGCTACCATTTTATCAAAACATAAAATAGACCCTGTTTGCAAAACACCACACAAAATCGTTTGTTCGCCCATCAGATCAGATTTTACCTCAGCGATAAACGAGGATTGTAGTACACCTGCTCGATCTCCTCCAGTACCTACACAGTAGGCTTTGGCTTGTTCCCAGCCTTTTCCTTGTGGATCGTTGTCAGAATGAACAGCAATAAGTGTAGGTACACCAAATCCACGAAGGTATTCTTCACGTACTTCAGAACCTGGGCTTTTAGGTGCAACCATAATTACGGTTAGGTCATCTCTAAACTGCGTACCTTCTTCAACAATATTAAATCCGTGAGAATAAGAGAATGTAGCGCCTTTTTTCATCAAGGGCATAACGGCCTGAACAACAGATGTGTGATTTTTATCTGGAGTAAGATTTATAACCAAGTCAGCTGTCGGAATCATTTCATCATATGAACCTACATCAAAGTTATTTGACGTAGCATTATGATATGAAGTGCGCTTTTGCTCAATAGCGCCAATGCGTAACGCATAAGAAACATTTAGACCTGAGTCGCGCATGTTTAATCCTTGATTTAATCCTTGAGCACCACAACCAACAATTACAATTTTTTTGTCCTTAAGGGCTGAAATACCGTCGGTAAATTCATCTGCATTCATAAAACGGCACTGTGCCAATTGGTGCAGTTGATCTCTCAGTGGTAATGTGTTGAAATAGTTGCTCATCTCTTTGATTTTAATCTTTTAATTTGTTTAATAATGCTTTAATCTTCATCGGGGATTTGGTTACGGAAATACGGCCGGATCGCACAAATTGGAGTAGTCCATAGGGTGCTAAATCATCGTAAAGTTGTTCTGTCTCTTGACGGAATCCTGTTTTTTCAATAACAAAAAAATCCGTGTTTACAGTTACAATATTGGCGTGGCTTTTCTTGATTATATTTTGAATATGACGCTCCTCAAAAAGAGATTTTGAAGCGACCTTGTAAAGTGCAGATTCTTGAAAAATAGTCTCTTCGTCAGTGTGATAAAAAGCTTTGATTACCTCGACTTGCTTTTCAATTTGGCCTACAACTTTTTTTACAGCTTCCTCTGTCATGTTCACCACGATAACAAAACGTGATACATCATCTATTTCAGAAGCAGAAGAAGTTATGCTAACAATATTGATGTGACGGCGTTGAAAAATAGCAGAAATGCGGTTAAGAAGTCCGACGCTATTTTCCGTATAAATTGATACGGTGTAGTTGGTTTTCATATTATGATAATCTTATTTCTGAAACTGATGCACCTGATGGTATCATTGGGAATACGTTATCTTCTTTTTCAACACATACTTCAAGAAAGTATGGCTTATCAGAAGCCATCATTTCATCAACGGCTTTTCCTAATTCACTTCTTTTAGTAACACGCTTGGCGTCTATAAAATAGCTTTCTGCAATTTTAACAAAGTCTGGGTTCACCATTTCTGTTGAGGCATATCTTTTGTCAAAAAATAATTGTTGCCATTGACGTACCATACCTAGAAAATCGTTGTTGAGTACCACCACCTTAACAGCAGCTTGTGTTTGGAAAATCGTACCGAGTTCTTGAATTGTCATTTGAAATCCGCCATCGCCAATAATGGCAACTACTTCCCTGTCGGGAGAACCCATTTTTGCGCCCAAAGCAGCTGGCAAAGCAAATCCCATAGTACCCAAACCACCAGAAGTGATATTACTCTTTGAATGGTTAAAGGTCGCATATCTGCAAGCTATCATTTGATGTTGACCGACATCAGAAACCACAACAGCATCGCTAAGAGAAGCACGGTTAATTTCTTTTAAAACCTCGGCCATGGTCAAACCTTCTTTTGTCGGGTTCAGGTCGTTATTAATTACTTTATCAAATTCTATTTTATCGTGTGACTTAAACTTTTCAAACCATTTGGTATAAGGTTTGGAGGCTACTTTTTTGGTAAGTAGTGGCAAGGTTTGCTTAACATCACCAAGGACTGCCACATCTGCTGTAACGTTTTTATTAACTTCAGCAGGATCTATCTCAAAGTGGACAACCTTAGCTTGTTTAGCATAGGTATCAAGTCTTCCTGTTACCCGGTCATCAAAACGCATACCAACTGCAATGAGTACATCACATTCGTTAGTCAATACATTTGGACCGTAATTACCGTGCATGCCTACCATACCCATATTTAATGGGTGTGAAGATGGCAATGCCGATACACCTAGTATGGTCCAAGCCGCAGGGATATTGGATGATTCAACGAAAGCTTTAAATTCTTCTTCTGCTTTTCCAAGTATTACACCCTGCCCCCAAACAATAAAAGGCTTTTTAGCGTTCGAAATAATGGTTGCAGCAGCATCAATTTGGGATGGATTAACTTCAGGAACTGGCTTGTAGCTGCGAATAGATACACAAGCCTTATATTTAAAATCAGCAGTGGCAAATTGGGCATCTTTTGTGATATCAATAAGTACGGGGCCCGGACGACCAGATCGTGCGATGTAAAACGCCTTGGACATGATTTCAGGAATTTCGTTTACATCTGTAATCTGATAATTCCATTTGGTAACTGGTGTTGAAATACCAATGATATCAGTTTCTTGAAAGGCATCAGACCCCAATAAGTGTGAAGGCACCTGACCTGTAATACATACCATAGGTGTTGAATCAATCATAGCATCTGCAATACCAGTAACCAAGTTGGTTGCACCTGGACCTGACGTAGCCACACAAACACCAACTTTACCCGAAACACGGGCAAAACCTTGCGCAGCATGTGTTGCACCCTGCTCATGACGAGTAAGCACGTGTTGCAGCTTGTCTTGAAACTTATATAGCTCATCATAAAAAGGCATAATGGCACCCCCTGGGTAACCATAAATAAGCTCAACACCCTCTTCCAACAAACAATGGATTAAGGCTTCTGAACCGGAAATGTTTTCTTTTTTCATAATCGGTTATTCATCTGTCACACAACCCTCAGAAGCAGAAGCAACCAAGCTTGCGTATTTATATAAAACACCTTTACTGACTTTTAAATCAGGCTTAACCCAAGAATCACGGCGCTTATTAAGTTCCGCTTCACTAAGATTAACATGCAATTTGTTTGATTTGGCATCAATGCGAATTATGTCACCGTTTTGAATAAGCCCTAGGGTTCCACCCAATTGTGCCTCAGGTGTAATGTGTCCTACAACAAATCCGTGTGTACCGCCAGAAAAACGACCATCTGTAATGAGTGCTACATCCTTACCCAGCCCTGCGCCCATGATGGCAGCAGTGGGTTTAAGCATTTCTGGCATTCCAGGACCGCCTTTTGGTCCTTCATATCGGATAACAACAACCTCACCTTTATTAACTTCTCCAGATTTGATACCTGCATTGGCAGCAAATTCTCCATCGTAAACACGAGCTGGACCTTCAAAAAACAACCCTTCTTTGCCAGTAATTTTAGCAACAGAACCTTTTGGAGCTAGGTTGCCAAACAAAATGCGTATGTGCCCCGTTTCTTTTATGGGATTATCCAATGAACGAATAACCTTTTGGCCATGCTGTAACGAAGGAACGTCAGCCATGTTTTCGGCTAATGTTTTTCCAGTTACTGTGATACAATCGCCATGGAGCATGTCGTGTTCAAGCATAAACTTAATTACAGCAGGAATACCGCCAACACGGTGCACGTCTTCCATTAAAAATTTACCACTTGGCTTAAGATCTGCCAAAAACGGAGTGGTGTCACTAATACGTTGAAAGTCAGCCAAGGTAAATGATACTTCAGCTGCTTTGGCAATGGCTAAGAAATGAAGTACGGCATTAGTTGAACCACCTAAAACAGTTACTAATCGAATGGCATTTTCAAGTGATTTTTTGGTAACTATGTCTTTTGGCTTGATGTCTCTTTCTATGAGCAAACGCATCGCTTTACCTGCAGCTAGACATTCGGTTATTTTTTCTTGGCTAACCGCAGGGTTAGAAGAGTTATAAGGTAAAGAAAGCCCTAGCACTTCTATAGCAGAAGCCATTGTGTTGGCCGTATACATACCACCGCAAGCACCAGCACCCGGACAAGCATTTTGAATAACTTCTTTGAATTCAGCATCACCTATTTTACCTGATACTTTTTCGCCCCATGCTTCAAAAGCAGAAACGACATCTAATTTTCTCTCAGCAACACAACCAGATGCTATAGTACCTCCGTAAACCATTATACTTGGTCTGTTGAGACGCAACATGGCCATTACAGAGCCGGGCATATTTTTATCACAACCTACTACAGCCACCATACCATCATATGACATGCCACCCATAACGGTTTCCATAGAATCGGCAATTAGGTCTCTTGAAGGTAATGAAAAACGCATACCTGGAGTACCCATTGATATCCCATCACTAACTCCAATGGTGTTAAAAATAAGACCCACCAAATCAGATTCTTGCGTGCCTTTTTTAATTTCAACTGCTAAATCATTCAGGTGCATATTACACGGGTTACCTTCATATCCTGTACTTGCAATTCCAACCAAAGGCTTTTCAAAATCAGCATCCGTAAAGCCAATAGCGTATAGCATTGCTTGCGCTGCCGGCTGGCTTGGGTCTTGTGTAACAACTTTTGAAAAGCGATTAAGCCTCATGAATTTTACAATTAGAATGCGCTAAAATACAAAACAACAATCATATACTTGTTGGTTAAACGCGACATTTAAATCAAATGAAAAGATTAAAATTGGGTTTGTTTTATGTTATCTTAATTCAAATGTAGAAAAAGTAGGCAGGAAAATGAATGAAAAGTATATTTTTACAAATTCTCTTAAAAAATTATCGAAACATTAAATATGATTAAGGATAATGCATCAATGTTAATAAAAAATAAGCAATCTGATTTTTTTAAAAATGGGGAAACACTTCATATTAATAATCGCTTAAAACGTTTAAAAGCACTAAAAAAAAGTGTGAATGCTCATGAAACTGAAATCAGTTCAGCATTAAAAAAAGATTTAGGTAAACCCGCTGTTGAAATATGGCTAGCTGAAATCTACATAGTGTTGGATGAACTGAATAACGTTATTAAAAACCTGCAATTTTGGGCAAAACCAAAACGAGTCAAAGGAAAATGGTTAAATACTCCCAGCAAGGATTGGATCGTTCCTGAACCATTTGGCGTTACGCTTCACATTGCACCCTGGAATTACCCCTTTCAGTTGGCACTTAACTCTCTTATTGGCGCTGTAGCAGCGGGTAATACGGTCGTGTTAAAACCTTCAGAACACGCCCCTCAAACCGCTGCTGTAATTAAAAAAATAATTTCGGAAGTTTTCCCAGAGACATGGGTTGCAGTAGTGCAAGGCGGACCAAAAACGGCAGAACATTTATTGCAACTACGTTGGGATTACATCTTTTTTACGGGGGGTATTAAAGTTGGAAAACTGGTGGCTAAAGCAGCAGCAGTACACCTTACGCCTGTCACCTTGGAATTGGGTGGTAAGAACCCCTGTATTGTAGACCAAACAGCCAACATAAAGGTAAGCGCAAGACGTATTGCTTGGGGCAAATACATGAACTGTGGTCAAATATGCATGTCGCCAGACTATGTACTTGTTCAAAAAAGCAAATCTAAGGCATTAATTACGGCCCTAAAAAGTGAAATTGTACGGATGTATGGTGAAGATCCAATGAAATCAGAAGACTATGCACGCTTGGTGCATGAAAAGCACGCAACTGCCATGGTAAACCTACTTGAAGGACAAGACATCCTTTATGGTGGGAAACATGACGTGCAAAACCGCTATGTGGCACCTACTATAATTTCAGTTAACAACTTGGACAATATAATAATGCAAAACGAAATTTTTGGACCCATATTACCCATTTTGATTTATGATAATGAAAATGAAATAGACCAAATCATACAGCATTACGACAAACCATTATCGTTTTATGTTTTCTCTGAACGTAAAAAATGGGCAAACAAGCTGATGAAAAAACACAGTTATGGAGGCGGGATGATCAACGATGTAATCGTATATTTCACCAACCAAAGGCTGCCATTTGGAGGTGTTGGCAATAGCGGAGTGGGTTGTTATCATGGAAAATATTCCTTTGATACATTCACGCACCTAAAATCTTATGTAGAGCGCACCACTTGGTTTGACCCCATTCAGCGCTATGCCCCATATGGCAAGTCATTTCCAGTACTGCAAAAAATACTACGCCTTTTTAGCTAACCCAACCAAATGATAGCCAACGCCAGGGTGAATATGCACTTCAATGTTGATTTGTTGGGCATCTATGCCAAAAATTGCACTACCAAAAATTTCGGTAAGCATACTAGTAGGTTTTTATGAAATTACAAAAAAATATTTGCGTTCTTTGCAATCATGAAACAACAAGATTTTAGGTCAATTTGCGGGCAGTTTGCCACAGGTATTACGATAATCACCACCACACACAACGGCAAACCCTATGGCTTTACAGCAAATTCCTTTGCATCTGTTTCATTGGAGCCAGCGATTGTGTTGTTTTGTTTAAAAACCGCATCGGAAACCAATGCTGCTTTTCAAGCCAGCAAGACCTTTGCTGTCAATATCTTATCAGATAAACAAGAGGCCGTTTCCAATGCCTTTGCCTCTTCCAAAAACAGTCAGGAAACACGCTTTGAACAGGTCGAACTGCTGTCCAGTTCCGCTCCCGTAATTAAAGGAGGGCTTGGTTATTTGATGGGTGATATTATCAACTATAAGGTAGTGGGCGATCATATTGTGTATTATGGACAGGTAATAAATGGAAAACGATTTGAAGGCAACCCCCTACTATATGCCAAAGGTGGGTACCAACGGTTGGGGTGATTTACCTACAGCTATCCCCTCTTTAAGCCAAGACAAATAAGTGGCCTTGTCGGTGTACTGAATAGGTGGATTTAAAATGGTTCCATCGGGTTGAAGCAACACATAATAGGGCTGCGAAACCGATTTAAAATTAATGGCCTGAAAGGCAGACCATTGTTGCCCTACAGTTTCCAACAGACGGCTGCTGCCGTCGGCATAAGTAATTGTTTGCTGTTCGGCTTCGGGCAACGGTTTACGATCATCAACATAAAGGGAAATCAACACTATCTCGTCACGTAACAACGTATAAACCTCTGGCTGGGTCCAAATGTTTTCTTCCACCTTTCGGCAATTTACACAGGCCCAACCCGTAAAATCCAGTAATATGGGCTTTTGCTGCTCAATGGCAACTGCTCTACCAATTTCGTAATCCTTATAGCAATCCAAATTTAGGGGACAGTCAGATTCCTTTGGGAAAACAGAATAAAATGCCGGTGGTGGAAAACCACTCAATGCTAGTAAAGGTGTTTGTCGGTTGGGTACTACTCCTTGCCCTAAATACATAACAAAAAAGAATACCAAAACACCCAATGCCATTTGTATTGCATGATTCTTTTTAGGTTTGGGATGCATAAAACCAAAGCCCCCAAACAAATAAACAGCCCACAATATCAATATTAGCATCCAAATGGCGATAAAGAGTTCTCGTGGGAGTATACCCCAACCTTGTACCATATCTGCATTAGATAAAAACTTTAGTGCCAGAGCAAGTTCCACAAAACCAAGTGATACCTTTACATGCTGCAACCAACCACCCGACTTAGGTAGCTTGCGCAGTACATTAGGAAAGAAAGACAATATCCCAAAGGGCAAAGCCAAGGCTGTTCCAAAACCTACCATACCAGCCGTAAGCTGCATGGCGCCGCCATCAGCGGTAAGTGAGCCCACAAGCAAAGAGCCTAGTATAGGCCCTGTACAAGAAAAGGAAACAACAGCAAGAGTCAATGCCATAAAAAAGATTCCTAAATAAGAGAAGCGTGTGGCTGCCTCGTCTGATTTTGTAGACCAGTTTGCAGGAAGTGTCAAATCAAACAATCCAAAAAAGGAAAGCGCAAAAATCACAAAAACAGCAAAAAAGATAAGGTTGAGTACAAAATTAGTGGCAATGGCATTCAAGACTTCGGGTCGAAGTTGGTCTAAAAAATGGAAAGGCAGACTCAACAATGCATAAATACCAATAATGGAAAAAGCATAAGAGAGGGAACGTCTAATACCTACAGCACGACTCAAACTACTCTTAGAAAAATAAGAAACCGTAAGGGGAATAAGGGGAAATACACAGGGCGTCAAAATTGCAAGGAAACCACCCAAAAGACCCAATACAAAAATACGCCACCATGAGGCCTTAACATTAGGGCCAGAAGCCTCAAGTAATTCCGTGTTTTTTAGATCTAACTTTAGTTTATTCCCGCCAAATTGCACATTAGTAAGGTCACGTTCAACAGCATTGATTAAGGAGCCATCTGTTGGGATAGTCAAAGGTTCTTCTCCAAAAATACAAAGTGCGTCGTCACAGGCTTGATATTCAATAAGGAGCTCGATGGTAGCAGCTTCTGTGGTTACCGACTGTATCCATATCAACTCATTGGTATAGTAAGATAAGTCCATTTCAAAAATAACATCATAGCCCGTTTTGGGTTCATTACCTTGCAATGCACCTAAAGCCGTTGCATTTTTCCAGAGCAATACTGTGGACAAAGGTCCTCCATCGGGTAGGTTAACATCATATAACTTCCAGCTGTCCTGAATATCTGCTTTTAGGATTACATCATATGTGTTGGAGTCGGTTTGTCGTGCTTGTGCACTCCATTTGACGGGATCTTGCCCCCAAGAGAAACTTAAACAGCAAAAAAGAAAAAGGAAATATCTCATACAAGTTGAATTTGGAGCGTAGTTGTATTGGCTACTGGTTCAAATTTACGATTTATTCGTTTGCCCACTAGCCAAACAATGTCGTCTCCAGAACATAGCAACCATTGTTTTTTTTTGTCTAGTGATGACATTTTTTCGTCTTTAAAATACTTAGCTACTTTTTTCTTTCCTGTCATGCCAGTAGGATAAAAGACATCACCGGACTTCCAACGTCTTAAAATTAAAGGAAAAACTAACTTTTCTTTATCTAAAAAAACACAATTAGCTGTTGGCATGGATGCGATAAAGTTCGCTGAAATCTTTAGTTTAATCGGGGTTTCGATACCTCGCTCAGGAACCAAGAAATACTCTTGTTCAGTTGCAACAGTTACTGTTGTGGATGCTAAAATTAGATGTTTACGTTCTCTGCTCAAAACATATTTCTCGCAGATACATTTTTTTCCAGCATGGGTTTCCAATAGCTTTTCTACTTCTTTCGTATCAAAACCATAGGGTGCAAATAAATGATGCAACCAAAAGCTTTTTGGATGCAAAGTGTCAATAGATGAGAAAGGGATTTTCAAGACTTCTCCTTGCTGCTTCCAACCTGTTTTAATGTTTTGCAGTTGCGACTGTATAGCTTTAAAGGCATCACGTAAATATTGCATACTAGTTAGCGTATTGGCAGCTACATCAGCAGACAATCCCTTAAAAGACGGTAGTACCTCATGCCGAATGGCATTACGTAAATATTTGCTAGAACTGTTGGATACATCCTCTCGCCAAAGGAGCTTTTGTTCCTTGGCATAATCCAAAATTTCATCTTTATAAAAGGGCAATAAGGGACGCACCAAAAACCCCTTTTTGTCTTGTATTCCTCCCAAACCTTCAAGACCACTACCTCTTGTTAAACGCATGAGTAAGGTTTCCAATTGATCGTCTGCATGATGTGCCGTTAATATAAGATCGTAAGTGTTGCTTTCAAGTACTTCACCAAACCAATTATAGCGTAAGTCACGTGCCTTTTCTTGAACTCCAGATGCTGTGGGGTCTATGGGTGCTTGTGTTACATGACAAGCAACATCAAGTGAAGCTGCCAAGTAACGAACTAACTGCTCATCGGCATCGCTATCCGCCCCACGTAAACCATAATTCACGTGTGCAATGCCAAAGTCCAATTGCAGTCTGTGTAATAAGTGAGTCAATACTACACTGTCAACACCCCCACTGACCCCCAACAATAAGCGATATTTTTTGGGTGTACCCAAGAGTGAAGCGATATGGCCTTTAAACCTTTGTTCCATGGGTATTTGGAATTGTTTTTTTGTTGGCCAAAACTAGCTTAATAGCCTTGACCTTAAGCTGACATTCGTCGTATTCTTTTGATGGATTGGCAGCTGCAGTAAGTGCGCTTCCAACATGTGTGGATAAGTATTTTGAAGCCGCATTATAAATCAAACTACGGATGACAACATTAAAATCAAAATCGCCATTTGGAGCAAAATAACCCACTGCCCCACTGTACAGCCCACGTTGTCCGTGTTCGTATTGATTTATAAGCTCCATGGCACGTTGCTTGGGTGCGCCTGTCATGCTGCCCATCGGAAAACACGCATTGATGATGTCCAAAGAACTTAAGGCGGGGTCACACTGAGCCTTAACGGTTGAAATCATTTGATGCACTTGTGCAAAAGGAT
>PAAD01000033.1 GCA_002698745.1 Flavobacteriaceae bacterium | reverse complement strand
TTTGGGATTTAACCACGATTTGCAGCTCATGTAAACACAACCCTTTGAAAACAAAAAAATCCCAATGCTTTGCATTAGGATTGTGATTGATGTGGGCGCTGAGGGATTCGAACCCCCGACCCCCTCGGTGTAAACGAGGTGCTCTGAACCAACTGAGCTAAGCGCCCGAAGGGCTACAAATATATAAAATAACATGTGTACCAAACCAAGTTCATTTTTATTTTTTTAGGGTAATATTTCTGAAACCACAAATAGGCTGCCACCTATAAAAATAACATCATCATATTTTGCACAATTCAAAGCTGCATCATAGGCGTGTTTTACACTTTCATAGGACGTAAATATGTAATTGTGATTACCAAAATATAAAGACAAAATAGACACATTTAAGGCTCTGGGAACTGCTGCTGCACACAAATAATATATCGCATCTTTAGGTAAAAGAGTCATTAAGTTTTCTACATCCTTGTCGTTTACCATCCCAAAAATAATGTGAAGGTTATTGTATTCAAGTGAAGTGAGTTGATTTAATACAACTTTCAATCCAGATTTGTTATGAGCCACATCAGCTATTACAGTGGGTTTGTTTCCTAAGATTTCCCATCGGCCGCGAATACCTGTATTTTTGCAAACTTGTTGTAAACCATTATTAATATGATCATCTGAGACCGTAAAAGAAGATAGCTTTTTAAGCAAGGAAACCACTCCATTGATATTTTTTTGCTGATAATCTCCAAGTAAATCAGTAACATACGTATGTTCTTCTGCAACATATAGCGGTGCATCTAATGGTGTTGCTATTGCTTCAAAAACTGCAAAGATTTCCTTGTCATCGGCACCCAAAACAACAGGCGTGTTGGGTTTTATGATACCTGCCTTCTCCTTGGCGATGGCGGATTTTGTCGTACCCAAAAACTGTTGGTGGTCTATCGCTATGTTGGTGATAAGACAGGCCTCTGGTTTGATGATGTTGGTAGCATCTAGGCGTCCACCCAAACCTACTTCAATAACTGCCACATCTACTTGTTTATTAGCAAAATAATCAAAGGCAAGGCCAACTGTCATTTCAAAAAAAGAAAAGTCTTGTTGCTCTAAATATGTTCGGTGTGAAACAACAAAATCAAGTATATAATCTTGCTCGATGGAAACGCCATTGATGCGAATGCGCTCTGAGAAATCTTTGAGGTGAGGAGAGGTATACAAACCTACTTTATACCCTGCCTCCTGCAAGATTGATGCAAGCATATGTGCAGAAGAACCCTTACCATTAGTGCCTGCAATATGTATGCTTTTAAATTTTTGATCGGGATAACCAAAGTGTCTAATAAGCTTGGTTATGCCATCTAAGTTGGCGTTAAGAGCAGCTTTTCCAACCCGTTGATACATGGGAAGTTTTGCATATAGCCATTGTATTGCGGAAGCATAATCCACTAGACAAAAATAAAGTCACGCATCAGCATGAAGGTAAAGTAACCTGACAAAAAACCAATAAATGCGAGAAAAGAAATCTTTTTAAAGTACCAGAAAAAGTTAATTTTTTCCATACCCATGGCAACAACACCAGCGGCAGAACCAAAAACCAACATACTACCACCAGTTCCTGCAGCAAAAGCAATGGCATGCCAAATCGGATCATCAGGTCCTTGAGAAAACATACCCATACTGGCAGCTACGAGGGGCACATTGTCAATTACGGCAGAAATTGTTCCAAACATTGAAATCACAATATCCATATTTGGAATAGCTTCGGTAAGTTCACCAGCAAAATTGAACAAAAGACCCAAAGACTCCAAAGCACCCACGGCCATCAATATTCCGAGAAAAAACAAAATACTAGGTAATTCTATTTTTGCCAATGCCGAATGAACAGGACTGTGAATGCTGTCATCATAACCCGTCTCATCAATACTTGTTAAGGAGAACTTGGTGCTGCTATAAAATTCAGCAAACGCAGATACAACTGACAAAGACAACATCATGCCTACATAAGGTGGTAAGTGTGTAACCCATTTAAAAAATGGAACAAATAAAATAGATCCTAATCCTATGTAAAGCATTTTAGATCCAAAAATTGATTTTTTTGTTTCAATCAAATTTTTATTATCTATGGAACCTTTAAATGCTTTGTATCGACTGGCAATAAGTGTAGGAACCACCATACAAACTACTGAAGGAATGAAAAGGTATTTAATCAATTCTGGCGTAGTTACTTTATTACCAATCCAAAGCATCGTTGTGGTAACATCGCCAATTGGAGACCATGCTCCACCAGCGTTAGCAGCAACAATTATAAGCCCTGCAAACCAAAGTCGTGTATTGCGATCATGAATCACTTTTTGTAATATAGTAATAAGGACAATAGTTGCTGTAAGGTTGTCAATAATGGCAGAAAGAATAAAAGCTAAAATGGAAAATATCCAGAGTAGTTTGACCTTAATATTTGTGCGAATAAACCCTTTTATTGTTGCAAATCCGTCAAAATAATCAATGATTTCAACGATGGTCATTGCGCCTAGCAAAAAAACTAAGATTTCAGCTGTTTTGCCTAAGTGATGCAATAAAATCTCTTCAATATGCTTTTCGTGCAAACTCCTAGTAAGAGTATCTATTTCAAAAACAGGTAAGTGCGTCAGCGAAATCAATGCCCATAGAATTGCCATCATGGCAAGTGCAGGTATGAGTTTGTCAATTTTTAAATTATGCTCAAGGGTTATGGCCAAGTAGCCCAAAAAAAACACAACAATTATTAGGGTTTCCATATAATTTTGTTTCGAATTTGGTAGAAAACAAATATAAGAATGTATGTGCGCAAAAAAAACAGCTAAAAGAAAGTATTACAACTTAGGAAAACATAAAAAAGTAAAATATACATTTATTGATTTTATCCCAATAAATAAATAGGGTATATTTGTTTAAGGGCTATGATATATAACTTGGTAACCAATAAAGTTAGGGATTAAGAATTACTAATTATTTGTATTCAAGTAATACTAATTTTGATGTGTATATTTTTGTTATTTCATAATTTTTTAGTTAAATTTTATGAATGTTGTATTACGCCTAGATTAGTTTAGCTCGTTTTTACTAAAACTAAAGCTAGCTGTTATATTTGCGAAAAATTGATTTATGCTACCAAACCAACAAGGTTTATACCATCCAGAAAACGAGCACGACAATTGTGGTGCAGGTTTTATTTGCAGTCTTAAGGGTGAACGAACCAATGATATTATTGGAAAAGCTCTGGATATATTGTGTAAACTAGAGCATCGGGGTGCAGTTAGTTCAGATGGAAAAACAGGTGATGGAGCCGGTATAATGATCGATATTCCTCACGAATATCTAAAGGCAGTTCTTCCTTTCGAAATCCCTAGTCCAAAATCCTATGCTTTAGGCATGGTTTTTTTGCCACAAAAATTAAATCAAAGAAAACATTGTATTAAGATTTTTGAAGAAGAATTAGCAAGACAGAACTTAAACATAATTGGATGGCGACATGTTCCAACTAATTACGATGTAGTTGGTAAAATAGCATCCAAAACACTTCCGAACATTAAACAGATTTTTGTAGATGTGGATTCAGGAAAATTGTCTGAAGACGAATTGAATAGAAAAACTTTTATTGCCAGAAAGCGTGCAGAACATCGAATTTATTGTAGCAAGATGTCTCAATGCTCATATTTTTATTTGCCCAGTTTCAGTACAAGAACCGTTATTTACAAAGGTCTTTTACTTCCGGAAGATATAAAATCCTTTTATTTAGATCTCAAGGATACCAGAGTTGTAACTCGCTTAGCATTAGTACATCAACGCTTTTCCACCAATACATTTCCAACATGGGATCTGGCACAACCATTTCGTTACATGTGCCACAATGGAGAAATAAATACATATCGTGGTAATGTAATGCGAATGAAAGCCCGTGAGGAACTTTTTGAAAACGAATCTTTTGGTGATAATATGTCACATATTACGCCTATCGTACTTCCAGGTAAATCCGACTCCTCGTCTATGGATATGGTCGTTGAGTTGTTGACACACTCAGAGCGCTCCCTTCCTGAAGTAATGATGATGCTCGTTCCAGAAGCTTGGGAAAAACATCAATCAATGAGTTCCAGCAAAAAAGATTTTTATGGATTTAATTCTTGTATTATGGAGCCTTGGGACGGACCTGCAAGTGTTCCTTTTACTGATGGTAAATACATTGGCGCAATATTAGATAGAAATGGGCTAAGACCCTCCAGGTACACAGTAACCAAAGATGGATATGTAGTAATGTCTTCTGAAACTGGCGTTATTCAAATTGACCCTGCCAATGTTTCTCTCCATGGACGCCTCGAGCCTGGAAGAATGTTTTTAGTTGATATGGAAGAAGGACGCATCGTTGAAGATCATGAGATCAAGGAAAAAATTTCATCCAAACGTCCATATGGAGATTGGCTAAATCAAAATTTACTTCACCTAAAAGACATTCCATACACTGGAAATAAAACGCTCATTGAAAAGGAGTCTTTTATCAAAAGGTTACAAGCATTTGGCTACACAGAGGAAGATATTAAAACCTTGATCACACCAATGAGCACTTTAGGCAAAGAAGCCATTGGCTCTATGGGAACAGATACACCGCTTGCCGTGTTGTCAAATAAACCTCAGCTGTTGTATAACTACTTCAAACAATTATTTGCCCAAGTTACTAACCCACCACTTGATGGAATACGTGAAGAAATTGTGACAGACACTTCTATGTCCGTAGGAAGTGATACAAATATTTTTGACGTTACAGCCCAACATGCAAAAAAACTACGCATTCAAAATCCAATAATTTCCAATGAAGATCTTGACAAAATCAAGTTTATTGAACACGGTGATTTTAAGTCCAAATCAGTTAATGCACTTTATAGTGCTAAAGAAGGAAATAATGGTTTGGAACGCGCACTAAAAGACTTATTAAAAAAAGTAAAAAAAGAAATTGAAGATGGTGCAAACATTATCATACTAACAGATCGTGGCATTAGCAAAGACAAAGCCCCCATTCCAATCCTACTGGCTTGCTCGTTTGTACACCATGGCATGATGAAGCATCAATTACGCTCTAAGTTTGGTATTATCATTGAATCTGCAGAACCACGGGAACCACATCACTTTGCCTCTTTATTTGGGTACGGGGCAAGTGCCATCAATCCATACATGGTTAACGAAATTATTGAATTCCAGGTTAAAAAAGGTGCTATTAAAGGATTATCATCTGAAAATGCCATAGGAAATTTCAATAAAGCCATTGCAAAGGGTCTTGTAAAAATTATGAACAAGATTGGTATTTCAACATTACACTCTTACAGGGGTGCGCAAATATTTGAAGCACTTGGACTAAGCAAGAAGTTTGTCGATACCTATTTCTGTAATACTGCTACCCGAATTGAAGGAATCGGACTTAAAGAGGTTGAGCAAGAAATTGCAAGGCGTCACGAAGTTGCTTTTGGTGAAAAAACTGCTGGAGAAGGAATTGATTTAGAAATTGGGGGAAGCTATCGTTGGCGCCGTAATGGGGAAGCTCATATGCTTAATCCAGCGAGTATTGCCAAATTACAATTGGCTACAAGCAAGGGTAGCTATAATACATATGAAGAGTACTCCAAACTTGTTAACGACCAAAGCAAGCAACTTATGACACTGCGTGGCATGTTTGAATTCGTCGATTTGGATCCAATTCCAATTGCTGAAGTAGAGCCCTGGACTAGTATTGTTAAGCGTTTTAAAACAGGAGCAATGTCCTTAGGGTCTATTAGTGAAGAAGCTCACGAAAACTTAGCTAAAGCCATGAATCGTATTGGAGGGAAGAGTAATTCTGGAGAAGGTGGCGAAGACCCAAGGCGATTTACCCGTGATGAAGACGGAGAATGGCGCAATTCTGCCATCAAACAAGTTGCCTCAGGGCGATTCGGTGTGTCTTCACACTACTTGACAAACGCACGTGAAATACAAATTAAGATGGCGCAAGGGGCAAAACCTGGAGAAGGTGGGCAGCTTCCAGGGCCTAAAGTAAACCCTTACATTGCATCTGTACGAAATTCGACTCCATATGTTGGGTTGATTTCACCACCACCCCACCACGATATTTATTCCATTGAAGATCTTGCACAATTGATTTATGATCTAAAAAATGCCAACAGAGAAGCACGCATTAATGTTAAGCTTGTTTCTGAAGTTGGTGTTGGAACAATTGCTGCAGGTGTTGCTAAAGCAAAAGCTGATGTAATTTTGATTGCAGGTTTTGACGGCGGAACTGGAGCATCACCACTCACATCACTTAAACACTGCGGGTTGCCTTGGGAATTAGGTGTAGCTGAAGCCCAACAAACACTAGTTATGAATAACCTTAGAGGTCGTGTTGTTATGGAATGTGATGGGCAAATGAAAACAGGTCGTGATGTTGCCATTGCTTGTTTACTTGGTGCAGAAGAATTCGGTTTCTCCACTGCCCCACTTGTAGCGTCTGGTTGCATCATGATGCGTGCATGTCACCTCAACACCTGTCCGGTGGGTATAGCTACACAAGACCCTGAATTGCGCAAAAACTTTAAAGGAAAGCCAGAGCATGTTATTAACTTTATGCATTTCGTTGCTGAGGAACTACGTAATATTATGGCAGAACTTGGGTTTAAAACCGTCGACGAAATGGTTGGGCAAACCCAAAAACTTAACATGAATAATGCTATTGAGCACTACAAAGCACAAGGTATTGATTTATCTGCCATATTATATAAACCTCAAGTTGGAGATAAAGTACCAGTACGTAACATGAGTAAACAAGACCATGGACTAGAAAACGTACTTGACGTTGACATTGTTTCAAAAGCACAAAAAGCCATTATCAAAAAAGAAGCACAATTACTGTCATTTAATATTAAGAATACAGACCGAAGTGTTGGTGCACTTTTGAGTAATGAAATTTCTAAAGCACACGGAAGAGATGGACTTCCTCCAGATACGTTAAAGTTGTTGTTTACAGGTGCTGCTGGTCAGAGTTTTGGTTGCTTTGCAACTAAAGGGCTTCATATGGAAGTAACTGGAAATGCAAATGACTATTTTGGAAAAGGGTTATCCGGTGCTAGGTTAGTAGCAAAAGTACCTAAAACAGCAACTTTTAAACCTGAAGAAAATATCATTACAGGAAATGTTTGCTTGTACGGAGCAACGGCAGGTGAGGCATACATCAACGGAATTGCCGGAGAGCGTTTTTGCGTTCGAAATTCTGGAGCAATTGCTGTAGTTGAAGGTATAGGTGATCATGGGTGTGAATATATGACTGGAGGAAAAGTTGTTATCTTGGGTAAAATTGGGCGTAATTTTGCTGCCGGCATGAGCGGAGGTATTGCTTATATTTATGCTAAAGATGGTATTTTTGACGACCGTAACTTCAACATGGAAATGATCGGGTTAGAAGACTTAAGTGATACAGACATAAATGACGTTGAAACTTTAATTCAAAATCACATCAACTACACGGGGAGCCCACTAGGAGCTGAATTACTAAAAAATTGGAAAACAACACAAAAGCACTTTATCAAGATCATGCCTACCGATTATAAAGCAGCTCTTGAACGCATGGCGCAAGAAGAAAAAGCATAATTTATGGGAAAATTAAGAGGATTTATGGAGTACGAGCGCATAAACGAACAGAATATAGCTGTTCAAGACCGCGTTAAAAATTATAAAGAGTTCACAGTAACCCCAAGTCAAGAAACGCTACAAGAACAAGGGTCACGCTGTATGGACTGCGGTGTCCCATTTTGCCACAGTGGTTGTCCGTTGGGTAATATGATTCCCGATTTTAATGATGCTGTATACCGCAACGAATGGGAAAAAGCCCTTCGTATTTTACACACAACCAACAACTTCCCTGAGTTTACAGGAAGGCTCTGTCCTGCTCCGTGTGAAGCAGCCTGTGTGTTAGGCATCATCAATCCACCTGTTTCTATCGAAATGATTGAAAAATATATTGTTGAGCGTGGATTTAAAGAAGGATGGATCAAAGCTGTTCCACCGGAAAGCCGCACGGGAAAAACCGTTGCCGTTATTGGCTCAGGCCCTGCAGGCCTTGCTGCAGCCCAACAACTCAACCGTGCCGGACATACGATAACTGTATTTGAGCGCGACGAAAAAGTAGGAGGATTACTTCGATATGGTATCCCAGATTTTAAGATGGAAAAAAATATCATTGACAGACGTTTAGCTATTTTGAAAGAAGAAGGAATCCTGTTTAAAATGGGGGTTGAAGTTGGAAAAAATATGCCTGTTACCGATCTAGAAGCTTTTGATGCTATTTTACTTTGTGGGGGTGCTACCATTCGCAGAAGGCTGCCCATACCTGGGGCTGATCTTCCTGGAGTAGTTCAAGCCATGGACTTCTTACCTAAGAGTAACCGTTGGGTAGACGGTCTTACAGAAGTAGACGATGCCCTACACGCTGGCAACAAAAATGTAATTGTTATTGGGGGTGGAGATACGGGCTCAGATTGTATTGGAACCTCAAACAGACAGGGAGCGACTAGCGTAACAAACTTTGAGATTATGCCTAAGCCCGCTGAAACACGTACCGAAGATCACCCTTGGCCATTTTGGCCCTTTAAGCTTAAGACCACTTCCTCACATGAAGAAGGTATTCATCGTGAGTGGAGCATCATGACTAAAGAATTTATTGCTGATGACAAAGGACATTTAAAAGGGCTTAAAACCGTGAATGTATGTTGGGAGAAATCAGAAGATGGCGGAAGGCCACAGCTCATAGAAGAGGCTAACTCTGAAAAGGAATGGCCATGTGAGTTAGCATTGTTAGCACTAGGCTTTACAGGTCCTGAACCAACACTTGCTGAACGTTTGGGTCTTGATCAAGACGAACGCACCAATGTAAAAGGAAATGAAAAATACCAAACAAACGTGCCCCACATTTTCACTGCTGGTGATATGCGTCGTGGACAATCGCTAATTGTTTGGGCAATTTCAGAAGGTCGTGAGGCTGCTCATCATGTAGATGTCTTTTTAATGGGATCATCAAAACTACCTATTAAAGAGGGTGGTGACTTACCAAGCGCCTAGATTACTGGAAAAAGTTCCATACCAATCCAAAACGAAATAGTCTATCTCGATAGGGATAACTGGGTGCTGCGTAATAATTTGCGGCTTTTCGGTTAGCGTTTATATGCTCAAATACAAAGAACAAACGTGTCTGTCTGATTTTCATATTAAAATATGCATTCACAATGGGATAGCCTTCCATTTCTAGGTGCCGCTGCACCACAAAATCGGAGAGTAAGGGATGGTAAGCACGCATTCGATATGAAGAAAAATAACGTGCACTGACACCCAAATTTAAAAATAAGGCATTTTCAAACCAGTGATCTTCATAATATAAGGCCGTACGTCCTATAAAATTAGGCATCGGCATCAATTCTTTGTTATCGCTCAACTGTTGTCCACGTAGTTTCATATCCATATTGAATACTCCCAATTTTACACCAGTTTCCAAATCAAGTTGCAATAAGTTGATACCAGTAGTCAACTGCATGGGAGTTACGGCAAGTGAAGCAGCATCCGGCTGCAAGAAATAAGCGTAGTTATTGATATTGGTAGTGGTAAGTGAAAGTTTGCCGAAATCTGGATGCGAGAGTTGCACAAAGATTGCGGTACGCAGTTCCATTTCAGGCGTATTTTTCCATTGGTAGTCGGCGTAGCTACTGGTGAATTGCTCAAAAACAAAACCTGGGTGTTGTTGTTGCCAACGCAAGCCAGCCTTTAAAGAAAAAGACGAAAACAATGGTTGTCTTATTTCTCCAAAGAGGTAGTTCCCAATGCGATCACCACTTATGCCAAATTCGGCTGAAGCACGGAAATCCAAGCTGCCAAATTGCTTGCGCCATTCCCCACCCACAGAGTAAGCGTCCTCATTTATGGAAGGATTGACCACTTGTTCTTCTTCCCTATAGCTATATTTATGGTGGCGAATATGACCCGAAAACCAACCTATAGAAGGGCTTGTAAGTATGGTATAGGCATCAAATTGACGAAGGCTGTAATAAATATGGTCATAGGGCTTAGAAAATCCAGCTGCCAAATTACCATATCCGCTATAGGCTTGGTCTTGACTAAAGCGATTATCTTGAATATCACTTTGCATACGGTATCCGAGGCGCAAACGTGGGGCCTGAAGTGAGTCATTTGAGCGAATTAGCAAATAGTCTTGTTCTAATAAATAACGTTTTCCGATAAAGTTGTTAATGGCATTTTCATAGTTCACTGCTAGGCGTTCTCTGTCGAAAAATTCGTCGTTTCCTGACTCAAAATCTTGAATGGAAGCTTCATCCAGTCCACCGTTTTCTTGTTGGGAAATTTTTTGATTCATGATTTGTAATCTAAGGCGATAGCGTCCATCAGGATTTTCATAGCGTGTGCTAAAGCGTAACTGCTTACGTCCAGATATTTGATGTTGGTATTTTCCCAAAGATCGGTGTCCGCGATAACCAATAGCATAGTTTAGTCTTGGGTGAATATTAGCACTGATAAGTACGTCCGTTGATTGCCCCTGCGATTGTGTTGTTTTGAAAAATATCTCGGACAGTGGAGTAGGCACGTGATAATAGCCAAATTGGTGTGGCATAAATCGTTGACTCTCTTTGGCCTTAAAGCCAACAGCTGGTGCGGTTTCATTGTACCAAGCTTCTAAGGACAAAGGGTTTAGTGCTTGACCCGAATTATTTAAAGTCAAGTGGGCAAAATTATCTCTACGCTGGCTATTGAACTTGTAGTATTTAGCTATAGTTAGAGTAGTGTCTACGTGTACTGTATCCCGAGCCTGGCTGATAATAAAGTAATTGGCAATACTGATTTCGTCGTCCAATGATTTTTCTGACAAGGAATCTAATACCTTTGTACTAAATGGATTTTCTGTGGCTTTTTTATCGTTGAGGCTTTTGGGCAACAGTGAACTTGTCGGCGGGGGTATGTCTTGTGCCAAAACACCAGCTGAAAAAAATAAAAAAAGTAGCTTTTGTAGCACCCTATATAATTTTGGTAAAGGTAGGTGTTTCATTAAGAAGAGGATAAAAGCACTTAATGCTTTTTTAAGCAGACTTAAATTGAGTTTTTACTAAAAGGCCTATTTTAAGATTATACTGTTTGTTTTTCTAAGATTCATTTACAATTACTTTCATAATTTGATCAATAAAAATACTGATCGTAAATATCTCTCGATCAAATCAAACGGTTTTGTATTTTAGTACCTACTATGCAAACACAGCTTACCCAAACCCTAGAATGTGGTACTGATGAAGCCGGGCGAGGGTGTTTGGCAGGCCCCGTGACCGCAGCTGCTGTAATCCTGCCCGCATTCTACACCCACCCCCTACTAAACGACTCCAAAAAGCTCACCTCAAAACAAAGGCATGTCATTAGAGATGAAATCAAAAACGTGGCACTGGCCTATGGCATTGCACACGTATCGTCACAAAGAATTGACGAAATCAACATACTAAACGCTTCCATAGAGGCCATGCAGCGTGCCATAGCCTCTATGAAGTGTGTACCCGAAACCATCATAGTTGATGGCAATAAATTCAAGGCCTATCAAGACATTCCACACCACTGCATCATCGGGGGCGATGGCAAATACCTCAACATAGCCGCAGCTTCCATATTGGCGAAAACCACTAGAGACGACCTAATGCTTGAATACCACCAAAAGCATCCGCACTACGGCTGGGACACAAATAAAGGCTACCCAACCACCAAACACCGCAATGGAATCCGAACGCATGGGGCTGTTGACATACACCGTAAAACTTTTACGTTATTGCCAAAACAACTCTCTTTAGATTTATAAATTTGTACTATGTATCGATTGTTGCTCCTTACTACCTTTATTATTGTGATTGGTTGTCAATCCAAACAAAAAACAACAGTATCCCTACTCGATTATTTACCAAACAATGCTGTGGTAGTCTTGAAAAGCAGTTCTTTTAATTCACTGCATGATTATAGCAACCAACATGAAGCCGCCATGGCAGCAGCAACACTATTGCCCGAGTTATTTAAAGAATTAAACCAGATAGCGCCCAACACCACAGGGCAATTGAGCTTCCATCGTGAAGGGAAAGGTCAGCTTGTTCCGCTGTTGATAACCAATCAAAAACCCGTTTACAGCGACTCAGTTGCCGTGGATACACTCAGATATAACAAAACACAGCTTTTCAAAAGAAATGCCAATCCGCCAACTTACTACGCCAATTGGGATAGCCTGCACTTTAGCTCGCCTAGCAAGTTGCTGTTGGAAAGCAGCATAAGGCTTAGGTCAACAACTAATAGCACTTATTTAGAACTCAAACAGCTTTATGACAATGCCACAGAAGACCACGCCTTTTTTATTTCACAAGACATTTCGCCTTATTCCGATACACTTTTTAAAGACAATAGCCCTTTGCTATGGTCGCAATGGAGCAAGTGGACCGCAATTGTACCAACGGTAAACAGCAACGGCGTTTATATGCAAGCCTATGGCGTAATGGATTCCAGCGGTGCCTCTAGACTATCTTTTCTAAAAAACCAAGAAAGTGTCTTACACGATTTGGCAGTACATATGCCAAGTAATACCAACACGGTTCAAGCTTTTAGTTTTGATTTAGACACCTACAAAAAAGCTTCTCTACGTTTTAAGGCGGTACACAATCTACCCGAAACTGTCTTGGATTCGCTGCTGTTAGATGCCACACAACTTGCCCAACTGAAAATCGGGAATGAAACCGTGGTATTGATAAAAACAAACAAAACAGACGATGCAATCAAGCAAACCTTGGTAAAGAAGTCCAAGGCACAATTCACTACGGAAAATCAAATACTCTATGCCTTTTCCGATGAAAACACCATCACTAATCTGCTACCACCAATACTTAAACAAAATACTTATGCTTTTGCTACACTTATAAACGAACATCTCTATTTGGGAACTTCTAAGACAACACTAGAATCAGTGATTTACGCACTAAACAAAGACGACGTTTTAGCACAAGACGAACGCTTTAAAAACTATGTTAAAACATTGCCTAGCCGCAGTAGTTTCTGGGGGTGGTCTGCTCCAGCCCATTTTGAAACACAAGTAAAAAAAATAGTGCCGACAATGAGCAAGGTAGCCCTTGGTTCATTTAGGCAGGCAGACTATGTAGGAACGGTGGAAGGCGAGGTATTTTATGTGGCATTAAGCCTACAGAAACCCAATGATGAGGGCAAGAAAGCGCAAGCCGTTGAACTGGCAGGCACCACAACTGTTGACTCACCTGTAATTTGGGGACCCTATGCTGTGCATAACCACAAAACGCAGGCCTTGGAGTGGGTAATGCAAGACGAGGAAAACCAACTCTACTTGTTAGATTCTAACGGCGGAATTATTTGGAAAAAACAACTCGAAGGTTTCATTTTAGGGCCCGTAACCCAAGTAGATTTATTCCGTAACAAACGACTTCAACTGGCCTTTACAACAGATAAAAGCTTTCAAGTTTTGGATCGCAACGGCAATGTAGTTCAGGGTTACAGCAAAAAAGGGATGCGCTCTTCTAGCACTCTGTCGGTGTTTGACTACGACAAGCAACGCAACTACCGCCTACTATTGAGTAGCGGCAACACACTGAGTATGTATGACAGAAGCATGAAAAAAGTTAGCGGTTGGCGCAAAACTAAACTCATTAGCGCACTGAAATACCCTGCAAAACATATCCGCATTGGCAACCGAGACTATATTGCCCTTGTGCAAAAATCAGGAAAAGGAGAGCTGCTACACCGCACCGGAAAAACACGTATAAAAATACCAACAGAAATCAAGTTAATCCAAAATATCTATCCTTATCAAAGTGGTTTTGTGAGCATTGACGATAAGAACAGGCTCGTTCAAATAAGCACCACAGGAAAACTTACCAAAAGAGCATTACCCTTTGAAACACGATATACCATGGCTGCAAATAGGAATACGCTGGTAACGCTGACTGAAAACAAAGTAACCATCAACAATCAGTTAGTGGAATTGGATTTTGGAGTTTATGCACCTCCTCAAATTCAAGTAGTCAATAACAGAACTTATATAATTATTTGGGACAATCAATCCGACAAGGTTTATATATTTGATCGAGATGCTAAACTACTTGACAGCTTTCCTGTAATAGGTCGTAAATGGGCGATGCTTGGTCAAGCAGTTCCAGGGTCTTCGGTTTATTTGGCAGCACAAAACAATAGGCAAGAGCTGCGCTTCTACAAAATACCCTAGGCCATATCGGTCTCAAAAATTCTGGAAAAGTGCTTCTTAAATTTTTTTATGACTTCTTGTATATCAATAGCTGCACCCAATTCCTTTTCTATTGAAGTAATGGACTTATCGGCTATACCACAGGGAATGATATAATCGAAAAAAGACAAATCGGTATTAACATTTAGGGCAAACCCGTGCATCGTTACCCAACGGCTGGTGCGAATACCCATAGCGCAAATCTTACGGGGATTGGTCCCGTTAACGTCTATCCAAACACCCGTTTGACCCTTATTCCTACTGGCTTTGATATCATAATCAGCAAGGATAGCAATGATGCATTCTTCTAAAAAGCGTAGATACTTATGAATATCTGTAAAAAAACAATCCAAATCCAAAATTGGATAGCCCACTAACTGTCCGGGGCCGTGAAAAGTTATATCGCCTCCACGGTTGGTTTTGAAAAAGCTTGCACCTTTTTCTTGCAAGGTGGTATTGTTAACCAACAAGTTATTTTTATCTCCGCTTTTACCAATTGTATAGACGGGCGGATGCTCAAGAAAAAGTAAGTAGTGTTGGGTTGGGGTTTGGTCGTCTGGGTTTCGACGGTTGTGGATTTTTTGATCAATGGTTTGCTGAAATAATTGCTGTTGTAAGGCAGTTGCTGCCTCATAATTAACCAATCCCAATTGACGGACTTGCACCTTTGGTTTAGGGCTCATAATCGAACGGTCGGTTAATAATGATGAGTGCGCCAATAACACCAGGCACCCATGCGCAAAGGGTGAGTAAAAAAACAATAACAATAGAACCACAGCCTCTATCCAAAACGGCAAGTGGGGGAAATAGGATTGCAAGTAGGACTCTAAATAAACTCATGGTACTTCAAAGATACAAATTCGTAATATCTAAATAACTCATACACATTGGTTATCTTTGCCATAGAAAAATTTGGGATGCAGGAGCTATCAGAACAAGAACTTGTCCGTAGAGAGAAATTAGCAAAACTTCGTGAGTTGGGGATTGACCCTTATCCAGCGGCTGCTTTTGACGTTTCGCACTACGCCACAACGGTAAGTGAAAAATTTGAACAAGGGCAACATGTACGCATGGCCGGAAGGCTTATGTCAAGGCGTGTGCAAGGAAAAGCAAGTTTTGCCGAGCTTCAAGATGCTACAGGCAGGGTACAGCTCTACTTTAACAGAGATATCTTATGTCCAAATGAAGATAAAACCCAGTACAACGAAATTTATAAAAAACTCCTTGATATTGGAGATATCATAGGAATTGAAGGGACTATGTTTACTACCCAAGTAGGGGAAAAAACCATTGAGGTGCACCAACTGCTAGTGTTGAGCAAATCACTACGTCCTTTGCCACTTCCTAAAATAGATGCTGAAGGCAATACCTATGACGCATTTACAGATCCTGAACAACGCTACCGTCAACGCTATGTGGATCTGATTGTAAATCCGCAGGTGAGAGATGCTTTTGTAAAACGTACCAAGATTACCAATACCATTCGTTCCTTTTTTAACGACCGTGGTTACCTCGAAGTTGAAACACCTATATTACAACCCATTCCCGGGGGTGCAGCCGCACGTCCGTTTGTGACACATCACAACGCATTAAACATCCCGCTATATTTACGTATTGCAAATGAGTTGTACCTAAAACGATTGATCGTAGGTGGGTTTGATGGGGTATATGAGTTTGCTAAAGATTTTAGAAATGAAGGGATGGACAAAACCCACAACCCTGAATTTACGGTAATGGAACTCTATGTGGCCTACAAGGATTACCACTGGATGATGGAAACAACCGAAGCGCTGCTTGAAAAAGTGGCCGTTGCAGCAAATGGCCTAGCTGCCGTAACCGTTGGAGAAAATACCATAAACTTTAAAGCGCCCTATCCACGAGTGCCAATTTTAGATGCAATTCAAGAGCACACAGGTATTGATGTTTCGGAAATGGATGAAAATGCATTGCGTGAAACAGCAATAAAACTGGATCTAGAAGTAGACGAAACAATGGGCAAAGGAAAGCTTATTGATCAACTTTTTGGGGAATGTTGCGAGCATCATTATATCCAACCGACGTTTATTACGGACTATCCAATAGAAATGAGTCCACTGACCAAAGCACACCGTAGCAAACCGGGTTTAACAGAGCGCTTTGAGCTTATGGTCAATGGAAGAGAATTGGCCAATGCCTATTCGGAATTAAACGATCCCATTGACCAACGGGAGCGTTTTGAGGACCAAATATCCCTTTCTGAAAAAGGAGATGACGAAGCTATGTTTATTGACCAAGATTTTCTTCGTTCTTTAGAATATGGTATGCCCCCGACATCTGGGATTGGTATTGGCATTGACCGCCTCACCATGCTGTTGACCAACAATAGTTCTGTCCAAGAGGTATTGTTTTTCCCACAGATGCGTCCAGAGAAAAAAGGGCCAACACTTAAGGAAGAGGAACAACTCATTGCTGACTTACTTAAAAAAGAAAGCCCCGTTGCGCTTACTTCACTCAAGGAAAAATCAGGGCTTAGCAATAAAAAATGGGACAAGGCCATCAAAGGATTGACAGGTAAATCAATTGCTGAAGTTAAAAAAACCGATGATACGCTGACCGTAAGCTTGCGCTAATTCCTTAAAATACTTTAGGGGCTTATAACACACTCTAATCTGGCTAGGTTGTGTAATTGAACTATTTTCAACATTTTAGCATACTAAATAAAAAATCATGAAAAAAATATCTCTCCTGCTTATTGGTTTGGCTGTGTTGTTTAGTGTTCCCACACAGGCACAGCTTGGCAAACTTTTTAAAAAGAAAAAGCCACCCGTAATCGAAAAGCCAAAACCCAAAAAGGAAGATACTAACGGTGTTAAGCCTTATGATAAGGTCATTACTAAAAAAGCAATTACAGACAAGGGGTTGTTTGACGTGCATACCGTTGACGACAAATTCTATTATGAAATTCCAGATTCCTTGTTTGGAGCAGAAATGCTAATGGTTACACGAATTGCCAAAACAGCCTCAGGTATCGGTTTTGGTGGTGGAAAACAAAATACTCAGGTATTGCGTTGGGAAAAAGACAACAAGAAAGTATTACTTCGTGTGGTTTCTCATGAGGTGGTAGCAGCCGACTCCTTGCCCATTCACGAAGCAGTTGTCAATTCAAACTTCGAACCCATCCTATTCAGATTTGACATTAAGTCTATTGGAAAAGACTCTACCTCTACTGTGATTGAGGTCAACAAGCTTTTCGAAACAGATGTGAAGGCACTTGGCTTTCCAGCTTCGAGAAGGAAAAGCTATAAGATTTCGAGCATGGACAAATCCAGGTCGTTTATAAATACGCTTAAAAGTTATCCACTCAATGTGGAAACACGTCATGTAAAAACCTACAGCTCTAGTGCTCCGCCCTCCAATTCGAGCACCGCATCGATAAGCTTGGAAATAAGCAATTCCATGATTTTACTGCCAAAAGAGCAAATGAAAAGACGCTACTTTGACCAACGTGTAGGTTGGTTTTCAAGAGGACAAACAGACTACGGCCTAAACGTACAAAAAAGCAAAACAGTACGCTACTTAGATCGCTGGCGTTTGGAAGTGAAAGATGAAGATATTGAGAAGTTTAATCGTGGTGAACTAGTAGAGCCCAAGAAACCTATTGTTTATTATATTGATAGAGCCAC